>CALBHM010000188.1 GCA_937892835.1 uncultured Ruminococcus sp.
ATAAGAAAAAAATTGTCTTCTAAGGCAGTTATAATAATATCATTAATGATCTTCTTTATTTCAGAAATGATGCCAATTCTGTACAATTATTTCCCTGCCGTTGAGATGGTGTGGAAAGTTGTTCCGACGGTAGTTTTAAATGTATGTCAAAAAGGTTTACCTTGCGTTGCGATAGGGATGATTCTGTCAAATTTTAAGAAATACAGCCAAAAAGGTGAAACCGTTTTCTTGATATTCGCTTTCATAATAATGATTGGCTTTTCTATGATAACATATAAAGAAAATTCTGTTTTGTCTGAAGCGGTATTGTTTTTCTTAATTTATATTTTCTCGGCGTCAATAGTTTTATTGTGTCGTGATATTAAATTAAAAGATTCTCCGAAATATAAAACGATTCGCAGCTATAGCTCGATTATTTATTTTTCACACTTGCTTATGATGAGTGAAATCTTTTCATTGATTGCTGAAAAAACCGGGATAACTGCATTTACGGAGAATAGATTTTTGGTTTATTTTACAACAGTTTTTGTTGCAGTTCTATTATCAACAGCGATTGTATTGTTGAGTAAAGTACGTGGCTTTAAGTGGTTGAAATATTTGTATTAAAAAGGTGATTCCATGCTTTCACAAAAAATCGAAAAAATTTTGCAAGAGGTTCAGAAGCCGGGACGCTATGTCGGCGGCGAGCTGAACAGCGTAATAAAAGACAAGGATAATGTGGACGTCAGATATGCGTTCTGCTTCCCGGATACATATGAAATCGGAATGTCGCATCTCGGCATGAAGATTTTGTATTCCGTTGTCAACAGGCTTGACTATGCATGGTGCGAGCGTGTGTTTGCGCCCGATGTTGATATGGAAGAAAAAATGAGAGAGAACGATATCAAGCTCTGGGCACTCGAGAGCGGAGATCCGCTTGATGAATTCGATATGCTCGGGTTTACGCTTCAGTATGAATTGAGCTATTCAAACATTCTTAATATGCTTGATCTGGCAGGGATACCGCTCTATTCCAAGGACAGAACCGAGCTTGCTCCGCTGGTTGTTGCCGGCGGCCCGTGCGCATGCAATGGCGAACCGATTGCCGATTTTATTGATATTTTTATGCTCGGTGACGGCGAAGAGACAACGGTTCAGCTTGTTGACCTCATTCGTAAGCACAAAAAACTCGGCTCGCCGAAAATTGAGCTTCTGCGTGAGGTTGCACAGCTCAAGGGCTTTTATGTTCCGGCTTTCTACGACGTTGAATATAAAGAGGATGGCACAATCAAGAGCGTGACAAATAAGGAAACTGCACCGGCAAAGGCGGTCAAAGCAATAGTTGAGGATATGGACAAGGTATATTATCCCGAGAGCTTTGTTGTTCCGTCAATCGAGGTTGTTCATGACAGAGTGACGGC
>CALBHM010000189.1 GCA_937892835.1 uncultured Ruminococcus sp.
TAATTGTGCTCTTACCGAATTTATGTTCGACAAAGCAGTTTCTTCCAATGTACTTCTCTTTGGTAACTGACGAAGCAATTCATCGATTTTTCCTGTAATATCCAATAATAAATCATAATACTTTTTGTCTAATGTAAACATTTAAATGCCTCCTTTTTGTTGTTCAGTTGCTTTACATTTTGTGCACGCATCAAGAAGAACATAGTATTCTTCATCTTTATCTATAATTTTTATCCAGTCAAGCAACGTCTTCTGTCTAATTAATATTTCAGCGGTAATTTTAGAGTTTTCTTTATCTTCTAACAAAACAGTTCCATTCTCGAAAAAATATGTATTACCGTGTGCAAATGAATTTCTTATGTGTCTGAAAAGGCAATTAACATGGTTTTCTCCACCGCCCGAAAAACTGATTTTCTCATTTTCATCTACTGTTGTAGAATACTTTTGGAGCAAAACTGCTCGCGGATGTTCAATGCATATCTCATCATTTGACAAATCCATCGCTGACAAAGTATCTTTACAAGTTGTTGAGCGAATGAAGCAAATATTATTACTCAATCCGGCTTTTGCTATCAGTTCTTTTTCTAAAGCAGGATATCCGTCTTTTTTATTATCATCCTTTTTCCAGCCATAGTCACTAACGGAACGCCCCAATCCGCTTCCACCGCTTATAGTATGTGTAACATAAAAGTCCCAAAGCATGTCTATTTGAGCATAAGAAAATGGAGAATCTGTTAGAGATTTTTTATATGCTGTCTTTGACACCTTAGTCTCTGAACAGTGATGCGAAAACCCATTCATTCCAGCCATCTTACTCACCTCACACTAACGGATTTTTCTTGAAATCCCAACTTGTTTCGTAAGAATCACTGTCATTTCTCGATATGGAAATGTTTTTATCAACATGTTCGCTAACTATAGGATTACATTTTTCTTCAATTCTTATAGGAATTCGTATCAAATCACCATTAGTGAAACTCATTGTTGGATTTAATACTCTAAGATACTCAAATGTAACGTTTGAACATAATAATCCAATAATGTACTTCAAATAATGCATATTTTCAGGGAAAGCCGACCTGCTTGTGTCATCAAATATATACCCAGAGCTTTTGTATTTGACAGCAAACCGTGATGAGCTCAATTTATTCCAAGTTAATCCTTCTTTAAAATACCATTTAGTATTTTGTGGTCGTGCCGCAAGTTTCCCTGCAGGGTTTCTAAAACGTCTGATTTCCGCACCATTTTCTTTCCAATTTACAATTATATCATCCTCCGCGGACCACTTTCTATAATCACCACCACTATTACAAGGATACCATTTTTCAAATCGCCCCAATGTTTCTTCTACGCTGGAAATGTTAAACCCAATGTTTGTAAAGTCAACTTCAAACCAATTTCGTTGAAAAATAGTATTATCTCCAGTCGCCAATCCGGCACATGGTGCAGCCATATCGCCTAACAACTTTACTGTAGTTATATACGGAAGAAGCATTTGGTTACTCACCCAATACGCTACGGGCGAACCGGGGATTTTTGAGAAGTTGCTCTGAGAGCAAGTGAACAGTGGACAGTGATCAGTGGACAGAAAAAGTTCTTCCTTTCCTGCTTCATTTGTCGGCTCAACAAGGCGGCAATATGTTCCTTTATAATTTATAAAGTCGCAATTTTTCATTACAAAGCTTGTTGTCTGCACAACTTCGCCGCCAATTTCATCAAATGCCCTTGCACCTAAATGTGCCATGCTAACGATATTTATATGCAACATTTTTTCTCGCAGTTTTTCATAGCTTGAAAGAAACATCCATGCATGTTGCGTAATCATTGCCTGATATCCGTTTTCTCTCGTCATTTGATGGCATTTTTCAATAAACGCCGCAAACAAATCACTCTTACTGTCCGGGAAATTTTTCTTTACATATTTAGCGAGTCTGTCGTTCATGCCGCTTGCGCCCATATACGGCGGATTGGTGACGACGACTTCATATTTTTGTGCAAGTATTATTGCCTGCTCAATCAGCGGAATAAATTCCGCTGTGATTCCCGCCTGCCTTGCCTTATCGAAGAAATTATCATAAACACTGTTCTTGATTTCTTCCGCCTTATTTTTAAGCTCCGTCAGCTCTTCAACCGTCAGCTTGACACGAATAATGCTTCCGAGATCTTTTGCGTCCTTCATGTTGTCAAGAAGCTCACGAGCCTTGCTCTCCAAATCGCCGAAAAGCGAAAGATAGTCGGGATTTATTGAATTGCTCTCCTGAATCGCCATAACATTCGGCTTTGTTTCAACATTCAAAATTCTGCGATTATATTTTCTCGCTTTCATCATTACGGCAAAATAAGCAAGCTGTCCTGCACGGTTATCAATATCAAGTCCGTAAAGATTGTTTTCAACAATGCTCTTCGCCGCTTCTCTCTCGGAATAACCAAACTCGACGTACATCTGCATAAGCACATCAAAAGCGTAAACGAGAATATGTCCCGAGCCCATACATGGGTCAAGAACCTTAATTTTTGTTATGTCGAAATTTTCCGACGCTTCGGCGCTTATTTTATTAAGCTGCTCTCTGACCTCCGGCTCCTGCTCGGCTTCGGGCAAATAATATTTCCAGCCCATTTTTTCGGCAATCTCTTTTTCCGCTTTAATACGCTCCGACTCTGCTTCATGCCAAGTCATTTCGTCCAAGCCACGACCGTCCGCATAGACACCCTCGTTCCTGCGCTTGTCAATATAGATTCTGCCAAGGCTGTTTTCAACCATATAGCGAACTATCCAATCGGGAGTGAAAAGCTGTGTTGCCGCCGGAATTCTCTCCTTGCTGATTTTGATATTCTTTTTCAGCTTTGCAAATGTATCGTCCTTCAGCTCGACGTTATAATACTGATACATCCAACCGATTATCTGAACGGCGTCCTCCCAATCCTCTGTCGGGATATCATTAACCATTCTTTCAAGCACGTTGCCCGGTTTCAGAAGATTATTTGGGAACAAAAGCTCCGTGTAATCCTCGATTTTTTCAAACATTCCGGGCAGACATTTGCCGAGCGCATTGCACTGCGTGATGATGAGATACTTATACAAATTCTCGTTATCCTGCTTCTCGATAAAATCATATATCTTTTCTTTGTCGATCCCGTCAAGCTCGATCGTCATCGCTTCTTTCAGAATTTCGGGATTAAATTCGTCGTTTTCATCGCTGAAAACTCGCACCCTGGACGGCAGAAAATTATTGACCTCCATGTAGCGCAGGGCGATAAAGCGATTGAACCATGTGTAGGCAACCTCCTCCATCACCTGCTCATAACCCTTTTGACGAATCTGCGAAATCAGCGACGCACGCTGTTTCTGCTCCGCATCGGTCAGCAGTCTTCCGCCGGCGGTCACGTTCGAGTCTTCGTTGTCGCTCTGCTCCTCGATTTTATATTCAAAAGCCTTCTGCCTGACCGCTTTAATAAGCTCCACTCTAGACTGTATCGCAAACTTTTTTATCGAATTCTTATCCATTACAAACTCCCTCACTTTTTTAGTGGTTAGTGGTTAGAAATTATCCACTAATCACTATTCACCTTCCACTAATCACTGAAATTTTACTCCCTCAGTCGGCGACGCCTGTCCAGCTCCCCCGTAGGAGGAGCCCACGCTAAAATAAAGTTACTTCTTTCTTCTTACCAAACCCCTCAGTCGGCTACGCCGACAGCTCCCCTACAGGGGAGCCAAGAATCGGTTCCTGCTAACTTTAAATGCATAAGCAAGAAATCTTCGTTATGCTTCAAGTGGAGGCTGAAATCATCACTAATCACTATTCACTATCAACTAATCACTAAATAATATGAACTGCGTCGTTACCGTCAAGAAGATCTAGGAGCTTGGTCTTGACCTCGGCAAGATATTCGTCGATATCGTTTTCATTTTTCAAGGTGCCCGTGTAGCAAAGCGTACCTCTGCCGACCGTTACGGTTTTGCTCTGCGGCGTTTTTTCAACCATCAGTGCTCTGAGATACTGCTGACGGAGATTTGACAGCTGAATAATCATTGCGTCAAGCTGAGTGAGCGTTTTTGCGTTCGCCGCAGCTTGCTTTTTTTGTGCAAAGGCCGAATCCGCTCTTTCAACGACATCACCCTGCTCAACTTTTGCCGTTTGGTGAATCTCGCCCATTGCCGACTGAATTTCGGCATAGACCTCTTCCCTTTTGCCGCTCAACATCTCGTCATATGCCGACTGCAAGGACTGAATCAAGCCCGGCAGCTCGCTTATTCTTTTATACGGCTTCGCAAGCCTCAAAATTTCGGACACAGTCGAAAGCTCTTTTTGCATCGTGTCGTTTGCCTGGAAATAATCCTTTTCGCTCTGCATTGCACCGAGGACTCCGTTAGCCATGTCAAAAACACTCTGCTGATTCTTAAAGAACGAGTTGACGTCAACCATGTCCTCGCTCTGGTCGAGCAGGTCGTCCTCCCTTTGAACAAGCCTTTTCAGCAAAGCGATATTATCTTTTTTCTGCGAAAGTACGTCATTGCAAAGCTTCAATCCGTTCTCGACAACCGCCTTGTCCGGATAGAGCTCGGTTCTGTATTTCTCCGAAAGAAGCCTTGAATAATCGTCTCTCTCTTTCGTGAACGAGTCGATGATGAATTCAATAAGCCTGTCCTCATCGCTCGGAACATCCATCACATTGAAATATTCACGGAGAATATCCCTCGCCTGCTTCATCAGCTTCTCGGGCGGAGTTATTCTGCGCCTGATGACCGTTTTATCTATCTCCGACTTTCTGCGAAGATAATCCGGCATGCTTCTGTCGCTCGGCTGAACGGTATTGCCTGCGTAATTGACCGTAATTTTCTGTGCAACAACAAGCTCGGCAACTATTGCGGCAATATCAATCTCTCTCCAGCCGTAAGGAACGCCCTGAAATCTGCGCTGAATATCGCCCATTGTGACCGTTCTGAGCTTTGAATACTGAAGATCCATGAACTGCTCAACCTCGGCAATGGCTTCGAGATTGTAATTTTCCGTACCGAACGAGAGCTGATCGTTATTGAGAATATCAAGAATATCCGCATCGGTCTCGGCACTTTTGCGAACAAGGTGAAGCTTTTCGTAAACACCTTCAACAAGGTATTTCATAGCTTCCTCAAGCTTGTCCTTTGCGCTTCCTGCAAGATTGCCGAGCCTTTCGCCGTCAACATAAAACGTTGCTTCTTCAATCGCCTTGGTAATATAATCCTTGGCTCTCGCTTCAAACGTAGCCGCCTGCTGAGTTCTGGCTCTAATAATCGACTGAATCGTTTCGGGAAGAAGCGAAACATTGCGGCTTTTGGCAAATCTGCGGATTTTCATTGCGCTTTCGATCTCGTTATAGTACGGATATTTGTCCGACATAACAACGATTGCCTCGTTATCGACGTTCGATTTCATTATCCAATTCTGCTCGGAATTGCGATAATTGTCGTTAACATCGGTCACCAAGCGAAGCTTTATCGGATTTCCGGGCGCACCGATGCAAAGATCGTCAACCATCTGATCAAAAGCAAAATCATTGTTGTTAAGACGGAACTTTTTCGCCATATAAATACTGCCGAAAGCAACATTTGCAATCTCACGCACAACTGCCGAGCTTTCAATGTTTATCTGATTTATTTCACGAGCGATATCCTGCTCATCATCAGTCAGGAATGAATATGTATCGCCGTTTCTTGCAATGTAATTCTGACGCAGAAGCCTATCAAGCGACTCACGGATATTCTGTCTCATATTGATTTTGTCTGCGTCAATTCTGTCAACCATCAAGGTCGCTATGTTATCAATATTCGCCTTGAGCTCTTCATCGACATAGCGGATAAGATAAAGAAGCTTCAGCACCTCAACGTCATAAAGCTCAAGCCCGTCGTTATTCTCCGCAGCTCTGCGACAGCGGTCGATTACCCTTCTTATGGAGCTCTCAAGGAAGGTATTCAGCGTGTCGTAGAAAAGGTTGAATGAAACAAACGAGCTCTCATCCTTGTCCGCTAAGCTTTGCGCCGCCTCCTGGAAGCCCGAAAGCATGGATCGCTCTCCGCCCGACATGCTTTTTCCGGCGTTACCGTGCCTACGCACCTGCAGAAATACATTCTGCATCAGCTTGAACTGATACGGAACGAACGGATAGGTTTCGACAAATTCGTTTTCGCCCGAATAGCCTTTCAAGTCCATTTTATACGGCGAATTGAATGTGAACAGATTTTTTAACACACCGCTGTTCTTTTCGTAATTCATCTTGAGCATTTCTTTTGCGGCGTCGTTCTTCTCAAGAATACGCTTTTTGATAACCTCGTCGACCGACGATGACGACAGACTGAGTCTTGTATCAAATCGGCCCTGAATTTTTGAAAAATCATCGCCGATAATTTTTGTAACTGAATCAATCGCCTCTTGGCTCGTAACCATTACCCAAACTCTGCCGCCGCATTTCGAGCCGATTTCTTCAACGATGCTTTGAAGATTAAGCATGAGATCACTGTCGGAGCCGATATACTGTCCGATTTCATCGACCATAAAAATAAGGCGATTATCCTTGCCCTTGCTGTCAATATATTTCTTTATCTCCGAAACAAGCTGATCAATGCTGATGTCTGCCGTTTCGGTGCCGTTGAACCAATTATGCGCCGCTGTTTCGCTCATACCGAGGACATCGACAAGGCACTCAACTATATCGTCCTCAAAGAATATGTAAGAATCTCTTGAGTCGAGCCATGTCCCGCCGTTAACTTTCTCAAACTTGGCGGTAAACTCATCCATTTTACCCGAATTCGTGATAAATTGCTCAAGCTTAGCTACCTTGAGATCATTTCCCTCAAAGCCCATGTGCTGATAGAAAACCTTTGCAAAAACTTTCAAAATTGCGGTCTTATCCTTATTTATTCCGCTTTTCTTGTCAACATTGAAAAGTATCGTTTCGGTCGGCACAGAAATGCAACGCTCGATCTGTGCAAGGAACATAGGATCGTCAAACTTGTT
>CALBHM010000190.1 GCA_937892835.1 uncultured Ruminococcus sp.
GCTATCACATACTGATAATCGCCTTTCAGATAGCGGTCGCAAAGCTCCTCTCCGATCTGCATAGCCTGTTCGGGCGTGACTTCACCGGGGGCAAAGCTCTGTATCATGTGATATGCGAGGATTTGTGTGCGCCCTGTGCCTGTTCCTCGGACGGCTCGGAAGTCCTCGCTTGCTCCTGCGCTGTCGGCTCGGCAAGCATAAGAGCTGACATATACACCGTTGACGGTCTTATCTCCGTTTGTGATGTAAGCGATCGCTGCGCTGACTGTTGCCCTGATCGTATGGATAGAAGTGTATGCCAAATCTCGTTTACCCCTTTCTTTATCTCGGTAATATCCTCGGCATAGATGTGACCTGTGCTGTAAAGTCGGACAAGTATCTGATTGATGTTCGCTCCGATGCGCTTCATCAGACGATTACATTCGGCAATTTCGGTGCGGTCGGGAGTGAGATCAACCCTCGCCCGAACACAATCACGGATATATTCGGTCTTGTTCTTGTAACCGTACTGCTCACACCTTGCAAGAATATCCTGCATTTCTGATTCTGTAAAGCGAACATTCAGCGTGTATGACTTCTTCTCCCTCTTGCGTTTCAGGTACTTGCGTTCATCATCGGTAAGCTGGCTCTCGGACTTGTGTGCAAGGGTATCGTCAAGTTCGGATTTGACCTCTTGGTCGAGAACCTTGTTGACAGCTCCCTCGTAGGTCATACCTGACAGTTCTGAAAACTTCTGCTTGGGCGGTCTGCCACGTTTCTTTTTCTCCGTATTCATGGTGGTGTCTCCTTTATTTTTATTTCGGCGTTAGCCGATTTTTTTCTGACCGCTGTGCGGTCATTTCGGGGCTTGGGGTGTCCCCAACAAGCAGATGTATTTTCGTCCGTGTGCGGCGCAAAATACAATGCTTGTTATTTTTGTTGCGCTGTAGCGCTGTTTTTCCGCCTGCGGCTGTTGCTTGTCCGCAGGCTTTCGCTGTTATATCAGCGAATTGGAGCGATAAGCGACTGTTCTTCTCCGCCGCACTGTCGGCGGTCATACTCGCTCACGCTCCTGCGTGATGCCCTCATTCATCATCTCTCTTGATATTGTAATCTGGCACGGCGCAGTTTCAGCGCAGTTCGGGCGGCAGTCTTATGAAATATGCTCCCATAAGTTATTACCAAAAAAATTACTGCTTCGTTAAGTATATCGCAGAAAATATTTTTATATCGGCGATGATATGCAGGGGCGTGTGATCGCCTATGAAAACACCCTTCACTTTACTACCGAGGATTTTTGAAAAATGGCATTGATTTTTTGAAAAGTTTACAGTTTGTTCATGGCAGTTCTCCCTTGTGCATAAATTCAACACCAGATTTCTATTCATAATGCGAACAGGTCAAGGCAGCACTCAGGTAAAATGCCCTCCATATATACAAGCACGAAATTTCAGAAAACGGGCATGATTTTTATGAAAAAATATGCTACGCTATCATATTTCTCCGTATTGAATAAATCGACGGTGCTGACCTGTGCTGTATGCCAACAACATGATAAGGCTCGGAGCAGAAACGCTCGAACTGCCTTTTTCAAAATCCCCCATAACAATTTCACGAATGGAGAAGTTTTATGGCGCACTCAACTTCTTGCGCAATGCGAATAGACTTTTGATACCTGAGCGCGCTATAATATTATCGTGGGGTAAATTCAAATCCTGCGATACTAAACGGAAAGAGGTGATGCGAATGAGTAAGAAGGCTAAGACTGAGGTCGCTGACAAGCCCGCCGTTATCATCACGGATGTTGTGCTTGCTGACAATCAGGCAAAGCTCGACAGCTACGATAAATCTATCAAGGCTGTACAGGAGCGCAGACGCAAGGTCATCGTTGATAGCAAGCTCTACACCTATGACAAGCTCTCGCAGCTTTACGGCGGTAAGGAGTTGCATGAACTTCTCGATGTTGTGACCGCAGAGCATACGCTCATCGGCAAGCTGACTGCAAGCGGTATGACCTATGATCAGATTGCTGAACTGGCTGATGATAGCTCTGGCGATACTGGAAACGATGATACTGACAGCGGTGATGACACCTATAAGCAGACTTCGTTCTTCTCCGAGAAGTCTAATCCTTATGAGGATTAAACAATAAAGACAGACAGCGAGATAGATATAGCTGTCGGAAAGGACTAAAATTGAATACAACATCTGCCGTAGAAAAGAGAGAGAAGGCGGTTGAGTATGTTGCGGACGGTATCAAGGTGACGGTCGTGTATCCCGACACGGTAAACGATACTGTGAAACAGCAGAAGATCAACAAGATGTACGATATTATTTCCGGTGCAATGCGCCGTAACGGAACAGAGAAAACAACTGCCTGATTTAGCAAACTGCTGAAAAAGATTACAAAAGCAGTAACGCTGTTGCAATTTTCGGGCGGTTGCGCTATTATTATAGATGTAAAACCAACCGTCCGATTGCCAACAGCAATTGGAGGTCAACAATGAAAAGAACAACAAAAACAACAAACGGTATCACGGCGATCTATGTTCGCCGTAGTGTCAGCGATAAAGACAAGGGCAACAACTCCCTTTCTATCGCCGCACAGAAGGAGGAATGTGTAAAATTTGTAGGAGACTGCGAGTATCGTATCTACTGCGATGACGGAAAAAGCGGCAAGGATATTGCTCACCGCCCAGAATTTCAGACTATGATGCAGGACGCTCGTGACGGTCTTATCAGCCGTATCGTGGTGAAGAAGTATGACCGTTTCAGCCGTAATATGCGTGAGTATCTGAACATTACAGACGAACTTGACCGCTACGGTGTGACCGTGTACTCCCTCTCCGAGCCGTTCAATACGGAGACAAAAGAGGGGCGTATGATGCGAAACAATCTGCTGAACTTCGCTGAATTTGAACGTGAAACGATTGCCGCCCGTGTAGCTGATGCATATCAGACCAAAGCAAGGGAGACAGGTTTCTATCAGGGCGGTAAGATGTATTACGGTTTCGATTCAGAGCGCAGGACGGTCAATGGAAAAACAGGTTCGGTACTTGTTCCCTCGGCGCAGGCGGAGTCGGTGCGTATCGCTTACGATATGTACCAGAATCCCGATGTATCGCTGATACAGATCATAAAATATTTTCAGGAACACAGTATTGATACGGCTCGTCCTGTCAGAGTCGGCAGCGATAACAGGTAATATGGACAGGTCGCATTTATCAAGAATACTGGAAAGCCCGTTGTATGTGAGAGCAGATAAAGAGGTCTATGCTTATTTTGCAAGCAAGGGATATGAAATGCTCGATCCTATCGAGGACTATGACGGCATTCACGGTATTTTTTATCATAAGACTGCTGACGGTATTTCTATCAAGCTCGCCTATCATGAGGGGCTTGTGCCTGCTGAGGTGTGGCTGAAAGTACAGGACAAAAAGGGCCATAATCAGAAATTCCATAATAACGGCAAGGTGCTTAATTCGTGGCTTGTGGGAATGATGAAGTGCGGTAACTGCGGATATGCAATGCACATCAATCACAGCCAGACTCCATACGGTTCATATCGCCATTTCTATGATTATGGCAGATACACCGTAGGCGGCTGCCCTCATAATTATGCTACAAAGTTAAAGCCCGATCAGGTCGAGGATATTGTTTTCAAGGAGATGTGCAAGCGTGTTGAACAGCTCGTTATTGCAAAGCATGAAAACACTCAGTCCGATCCCGACAGTGAAGCAGTGAGGATGGAGATCATCAAGGTCGAGGAAGAAATCAACAAACTCATGGGCAGGCTTGCCGATGCGGACGATGTGCTTTTCAATTACATTCAGGACAGAGTGAGCAAGCTCCACGAGCAGAAGTCGGCTCTTGAAAGAAAACTCCAGACCAAAGCCCGTAAGCGCCGGGCTGTCGATACAGCACCTTTGGAAGAACCGCTGAAAATATGGGATAGCCTGACGGTGCAGGAAAAGCATAATATCGCTGTTATGATGATTGATGTGGTCTATGTAAGCGATGAAAACGGTGTTGAGGTCGTTTTCAGTATATGAAAAAACAGCGTAAAATCGCTGTTTCAAAGATTTATTAAGGTGCTGCAATCGGCGTGCCGGTAGCAAATAAAATATGCCCTTGTCCGAATTGTTCATTGAAATAATCTGTTTTCATCTGCATATCTTCTGCTCTGCCCGATGGTTTTGTAGTAACTCCGGCTACATTGGTCATTTTAGTCTGAACGAAACCATTTTTATAGGCGTGTGCTTCATCGCAGACAAGATAATCAAATCCAAGCTGTTCAAATTCAAGCAAATCATCTTTTGCTTTAGCTGCGGATTTTGGGTCAATAAGTTTTTCAAGTTTTGTCTGCAATCGTTTTTTTGCGGTTTCCATTTTCTTTACAGAATAATCCTTTTTTCCCTTATTTGCAAGGTTTCCCTCACGTATCATATCATTCAGACTGTCTATTTCTTTCTGCATAAATTCTATACGATACTGTTTTGACATCGGAATTTTTTCAAATTGTTCCTGTGAAAGAATTACTGCATCATACGAACCTGTTGCGACTTTTGCAGTAAACAGATTTCTTTTTGTTTCATTGGATAAATCATCATTTGTAACAGTCAGAATCTTTGCATCTGGGTATACATTCCGCCATTCATTTGCTGTCTGTTCTGTAAGGGATTTCGGCACTACAACACACGCTTTATTAATGAGTCCGAGTTCTTTTTTCTTCATTACAGATGTAAATATTACAGCTGATTTTCCTGCACCAACAACGTGTGCAGCAAGTGTATTGCCGCCGTAAATTGCCCTTGCAACACAATTTTTCTGATGCGGACGAAGCATAAAATCATTCTTCATTCCTGAAAAGGTAAGATGAGAACCATCATATTCACGTCCGACAATACTATTAAAAATATCATTATACTTTCTCTCATATCTATATTTTCTATTATCATCAGCAAAAATCCATTTTTTAAATTCTTCACGGATAGCTTTTGCCTTTTCAAGAGCAATTTTTGTAGCTTTCGGGTCTGTTCTTGTAACAGTTTTTGACGGGTCTTTCGGATTTACTTTTTCACGTTTTACTACAATCTGACGCTGATTAAGAATTTTCTCTGCAAGCTGATACATATTATAATCAGCAGTTCCATAAGTAGTAGTTTCATTCAGATTAAGGTCTTTTTTGCTTCCTGCATGAAGTATTTCAAACTCACCGGCAGCTGCGGAATAACTTACATCACAATTCCTTGAATTATAATAACCTGTACGACCGCTTAAATGTTTAAGAAAATCAGTATAATCTTCAGGCTCAATCCATGTACAGCCCATTTGTACAGAAATTTCCTCAGCTTTTATATCTTCCGGAATCACATTTTTCAATGCATTGATATTTCTGGTATATTCGGGATTTGATTTTGCATATTCTTCAGCAAGTGTAAGCTTCATACGAACATTGCCGCAAAGATATTCACTGCGTTCAACCACTCCGGAAAACGGCTTGTCAGGCAGTTCTTTTTCAGGGTCTATGAAGATATGACCATTTTCAAGGAGTTCACTGCACACGCTTTCAGAAGTTCTGTCAAGCAGCATTGCCATATATGGAATATCCGGCTTTCCTTTGCGGTCAAGTGAAATCTGCAATGCTTCCTCAGTATTTTCAGCTGACTTGATTTCAACAGTCGGATTAACAGTACGGCGGAAGAAAATATCAGCTTTTTCAACTTTTTCTGATTCCTTTTCATATTTTTCAAGCGAGTGTAAAATCGGATAATCTGAATCATTTCCAAAGAGTTTTTTTACAGCTTTTCCGGACAGTTCACCATATTTCAGTCTGTATTCATCATAAAGCTGATTGAGTTTTTCACGCATTGGTATAAGTTTGTCATCAGATACTGATGTTTTCTGCAAATCAATCAGTTCACGGGTTTTATCACGGATTCCGCAAAGCTTTTTCATCATTTCTTTTTCAGCAAGAGTATATTTTATTTCATTCATTTCAGAACCTTTTCGATAGTAGATTTTATCGTCTTTAACCTGAAAAGTGAAATTCTTTCCCCAAGGTTCAATTTTCCCACGCTGTTCATTTATAATTTTTTCACGTTTTGAAACAGTAATTTTTGCATTAAGATTTTTGATTGCTTCATTAAGCTGCTTTTCCAGTTCTGCTCCTTCAAAAGGTTCACAGGTAAGTCTGTCCTGAAAAGTAGTTTTTTTCATTTTACCAAGCATCATTTGCGGATTTTGTACAAAATATGAGTTGATTTTAAGACCGTTTTTATCCGGAATTGTATAGCACCAGTCAGGTTTTGGCTCATGTGCCTGTAATGGATTTTCACGTTTTTTCAGGAAGATAATATCAGATGACACTTTCGTTCCTGCATCTGAAAATGCGTTATTCGGCAGTCTGACAGCACCTATAAGTTCAGCCTGCGAAGCAAGATATTCACGGACTTTCGGATTTGCCTTGTCCATAGTTCCGGTTGATGTTACAAATGCCACAACTCCTCCGGCGGCGACTTTATCAAGTGCTTTTCTGAAAAATGCATCATGAATTTTCCAGTCCTGAACGTAATCAGGGTCATTCATATTGTAATCTCCAAAAGGAACATTTCCTATTGCCAAATCAAAGCTATTGTTTTCCAGACCTGAATTTTCAAATCCGCTGTTTATTATCTTAACATTTTTGTTGTTACGGTTAATCTGTTTTGCAATTCTCGCTGTAATGCTGTCAAGTTCCACACCTGTAATTTCTGCATTATCAAAACTGTGAGGAAGTCTGCTTATAAAATTTCCAGTACCGCAGGCAGGTTCAAGTATTCTTGCATCACGTGGCAAATCCATATTTTTTATGGCTTTGTACATTGCATCAATAATAATCTGCGGTGTATAATGTGCATTTGTTGTACTTGCTCTTGCCTGAGAATATTCTTCAGGAGTAAGCATATTTTCAAGCTGCTGACGCTGATAACCATACTGGTTAAATCTTTCATCGAATAACTGCGGCAGACCGCCCCAGCCGCAGTATTGTCTTAAACGGTATTCAGAAGCTTGTTTGCTGTTATACTGATTATTCCTTTTATCATATAATTCTCTTCCATGTTTTTCAGCATCTTCAAGACGCATCATTTCACGGATTGCTGATATATTATTGCTTATTTTTTCAGATGGTTTGTCAGCGTATACAATTTCCGGCAGATTTTCCTGAACTTTTGGTCGTTCTGAAATTCCGCCATGATTTTCTGCAATAGAGTTTCTGTTATAAATTTCAGTGATATTCTGACCTCTTGACTGAATCTGATTTTCAAATTTTTCAAGAGCAGATTTAAGTTCGTCAGAGGTAAACGGCTTATCATATTCAGGATTAATAATTTCTCCAAGAGTAAATTCCGTACCGTCATGAAATTTTTCTGTCAGTTTCCAGCTATATCTTTCAGGTTCAACGTTCAGCTCACCCAGACCGTATTTTTCAGAAAATTCATTCAGTACAGTGCGTAATTCAGGTGTATTATCATTGATTTCAGGTTCTTCCTGTTCAATTGTATGCTGTTCAGGATAAAATTCAGATTTATTTCCGTCTTTATCAGTAAAGGCAGCAAGCTGACGTTCCATGTTCTGAGCATTTTTAAGATTCTGCATAAAATTCTTTTCCAATGCTGACAGGAGTTTTAAATCAGGGTTATTATTTTCATCATAAACACGCTGATAAACTGTGCCGAAAGCTGAACCGTCCTGTTGATATTCCAAAATGTTAAGAGTTTTGTTTTCATGGTCAAGCTCAAATGTAAAATCAGGGTCACGCATCAAATCGCCATTCTGAACAAAATATGTCATAAAACTGTAGGTATTGCCTCCAAGATGTTCAACAGCAAGCGGTTCATATGCATCACCGGTATTTCCATAATGTTCATATGTATGCTCTCCTGAAACGATATCCGGAAACATCTCTGCAAACTGGTTATACAGTTTTTCAGAATTTGTTGTTTTTTTCTTTTCAGTCAGTTCAAGTTCAGGTACAGGCTTTTCATTTTCAGGAATTTTATCATCGGTATTTGAAATTTCATTGAATAATGACAGCTGTTCATCATTTTTTTCAGATATATTTTCAGCTTCACGAACAGTCTTCCTTAATTTTACTTCGGTATCAAATATGTCATCATCGTATTTCAGACGTTCCGATTCAGACAAATCTTCAGATTGTATTTCGGAACTTGTTGATTTGTTTTCTGATTTTTTCTGCTGATACTGAATAAAAAAGTCGGATTTTTCAAACTCATCAATAGATTTACGTAATTTTTCTGCTGTAAGAACTTCACCTTTTTCAAGTTTACATAACTGTTCATTGAAAAGTTTTTCACCGTTTTCTGTTTCCGCAATATAGTACGATGAAGGACTTCCAATTTTCTTTAAGACTTGTATTTTCCCGAGATTGTTTTTTTTCGCAAAATCATCAAGTATTTTTTTACGTTCAGACAGTGTAACCGGACGTTTTACAGTGAGTTTTTCCGTACTCTGCTGCAAAACCTCTTCTGCTTTTTCTTTGGTAATTTTTCTTGATTCTGCAATATTTTCAATCAGTTCAGATTTTTCAGAATGTACATTATTTTCCTCAGTTTCTGAAACTGCATCGTTATATCCTGCCTGTAAATAAAGTTCTGCTTCACGTTCTGAACGTCCGACAGCTTCAGGATTTTCAAAGTAATTTTTGTCATATGTCTTGACAATATCATAAAGTTGTGGTATACTGATAAAAACACTTGTTGAGGTATCTTCGGTAGCATTTTTGCTATTGACTGTTGGACTGAAAATCCTGTTAGCTTCAATAGGTGTTATTTTTATATTTCGGAGATTATAAATTCTGTTTGATGTACCACTGAAATTATTTTCCTTGTCGGTCACATATGATTCTTCAACCGATAATTTTGCCAGATAACTTTCATTTTTGTAATTTAAAATTCCGTACATCTGATGCATGAAAAGTGTATTCGGAGACTTGTTTTTTGAAGTTGTACTGTCATATTCCGACACCTGACTATCAAAACATACTGCGTTTTCAACAAGTTTCTGCATCTGATACAATGTTGCAATTCTTGCTTCAACCGGAATATTTCGTTTATCGTCCTGAATTGCTTTTGCAATTATTTCATCAATTGATTTTTTACCAAAAATGATTTCCATATTAGTATCAAAATTTTTAAAAGTACCACGCTCAATTTTTTTGATATTGTCTTTCTGACGAACATCATTTATTTTCTTTGGCAAGTCTTTTATCTGAATTTTGGTTATCTGAACACTTTTACTGTCATCTTTACGCCAGTCATCATTATTTTTACGCTGTTCGTAAGGCGATTTATTACCCATTTCTGAGTGCAGAAGTTTTTCAAGTTTAGAAGTCTGAGCTACTTCATGTTCAAGCATATTCTGAACTGACTTTCTGACTGGACGAATGTCACGTAAAGTCTGAATATCTTCTATTGTAATTGGCTTTTCCTGAATTTTTTCTTTCAGTGCAGATTGTATTTTCTGCAATTCCTGAATTTCCTTTGCAGTATCAGAAATCAAATCATAATGTCTTTCCGGAGTATTGACCAAATCTGTAAACTTTTTTTCTTTTTCAGCAATTTCAGATGTAATATGTTCCAGTTTTTCTTGTTCGGACATTTCATCACCCAAAATAAAAACGTCAGCTTTTTCAGTTGACGTTTTTTCTGTTTTCTGCGATGAAAACACTGTATTCAGTTTTTCTTCTAAGCTTCTGTCACCGGAACTAAAACTCTTTCCCTCATCACTGTGCTGTCCGAATAAAATGCCCTCGCTCTTTCCCATTTCAGGATTTCCTCGAAGTCTGTCGGACGTGGAGTCATCTGTTCGTACTGACTGTCCAGCAAATCCCTGTATTCCATTGCGTTTCTGTTCACTGAACGAGCCACTGTCAGATATCTGTGATACAGTTTCATTTCCTCCACCAGATGCGGATAATTCTCCTCCATGAAGTCCATCCACCTCAGTCCATAAATTCCTATCGGTTCTTCCTTCATTGACGGTTCTAATCCCGTCAGATTCAGGCTGTAAAGTCCGCATATCGGGTCGAACTTGTACCAGAATTCCTGTTTGCCCACTATTTTCATTCTGTACTCCGGAAACCACATTGTTTCTTTTCCATTCGGAACTTTCTGAGTTGTTTCCCAGCCCATCTGTCCATCCACTCTCATAGCTCTTGCTTCCGTCAGTTTGTTCTCCAGCAGTTCCGGCGGTATCACCGGCAGTTCTTCGTCCGGTACGTTCTTCTGTTCTTCCTGTGTGAGTGTTTTCCATTTCTCGTAAGTCATTATGCTCAATCCTCTCTGTTATGTTAATATTCTGAACAGTTTTTTCAATTTTCATAAGTGATTCACGGGCAGCATTTGCAACATGAGTAAGAAATGCAAGTTTCTGTGAATCATTTTTAATCAATTTCAAAGCTGTCAGGTCAGACTGAATATTAAAGCTGTTTTCTCCTGTTTCAAGACGACCGGCAATTACAATCTGTATTGCATTGATATAGGATTTACTGAATTCTCTGTAATGATTTGGCGGTATTCCAAGTGCGGACATACATGATGTAATATGTGTTGGTTTTACAGTGGAATTTATAACACCGCTGATTATTGACATTTTTTCAGGTATTCCAAGCTGCTTCTTTACTTCATTCACATTATTCTTATTGATTGTCCACTGGTAGGGCGGATTATTTTCCTTGACCTGAGAGAAATCATAAAAATCAATAACATCTCCGTTTGCATTCAGAAATTTTATTGCATCATTGCCCTGTGAAACAGTATAGTTTGTCATTTCCCACTGTTGTTTTGTTGCAATGAATTTTGTTTCCGGTTTCTGAACAAAGAATTCAAGTGCTACGCTTGCACTATGTTTGAATACACGTCCCTGAAACTTGAGAAAATCAATATATATATTATTATTTTCAGTCATTTCATGAAGTTTTTCAGCACCTGCACTGCTGAAATTCTTTACAGGTGTATTATTTTCTGACAATTTATTCTCCTCCTGTTAATTATATCATTCTGAAATCTGAAATTCAAGTATATATGATAAAAGTATCTATTACTTTTATCATATACTTCAAAAGCTGTCCGAGGTCTTTCATATCAACTTTTTCATCATCTGTAACATCTGCACTCAGCATTTGCTGTTCATCAAGGTCAATGAGTTTTACAATATACTGTCTGAGTGCTGTAACGTCACGAACATCAATATCGCCATCGCAGTTCACATCTCCGAGCATAGTTGATTTATTATCTGATACAACACGGATTCCAAGCCTTATACACTGTTTATATGATTCTTTAATCGGAGTACCGTTGCCGTCATAATAGATATCAGAAATATACGCTGTTAAATCTGACATTGGTGCAATAAATCCTTCTTTGGCATAAAATACTTTATTGAGGTTGATTGTTTCAAGATTCGGACAACGAACCGCATCACATGGCAATGATAATATATAGTCAGGCATTTCTATTGAAACAACTGAATCACTGCTTATTTTCACAGGATATGTATCATGAGGATATTTATATATATCATTTGGTTCAATATAAGGAGTATTTTCATCATATTCAGCAAAACTTAATTTTACATCTTTTGTTCTGATTTTATCGTCAGATATCTGATAATTTCCGAAAACATCTCCATTAAAACCCTTGTTGAATGCGTTTACAGAACCAACAAATTCTTTCAGTTCAGGACAGTATGCAAATGCA
>CALBHM010000191.1 GCA_937892835.1 uncultured Ruminococcus sp.
AGAACAAATAAAAAACGCCTCAAAGTATAATTACTTTGAGACGAGAAAACCCGCGGTACCACTCAACTTGTAATCCTTATCGGAATACCACTCGATTCTTTAACGCAGAAATACGGAAGACCCTACTGTTATTTCAGGTCTTCGGCTCAAAAGCCATAGGTGCTTGGAGCTTCACTGTCGGCTTTCACCTGCCGCCGACTCTCTGAAAAGCTTTGCTCCGACCCTCTTTATCACAGCCGTTGCAAAAATAATAACACCAAATCGAAAAAAAGTCAAGACTCGAAGAGAGGACACTGATTCTTTTCGGAATAATAACTACAAAACAAAAAGGACAACCAATAAGTCATCCTAATTATCCTTTATTTAATTAACTAAACTGCCGAATAAAATCAAATAATCTCCGCCTCAACCGTATCGACATTATTTTTCTTCGCCACCCTTGCTTTTATGCAGGGCACAAGCGTTCCGACTATTGTGCAGACAATCCACTCGATATATGCGTTATATGTTATCAGCGTTCTGATAATCTGTGTCGCATTTGAACCGAGATTCTGTATATAATCACTATTGTAAAATGCAAGCAACAATGATGCAACAAAAAATACTGTGTTTAAAAAACCACCGCTGAATGACGATATGATATTTGCAAATATCGGCGATGTGTTCCTGCTGAAAAGCTTATGTATTAATCCGCAGCTCAGACCCATCAATGCCCTCGGAATAACACAGACAAGCAGCGATAAAAATGGGCTGATATGGAGAAATGTCTGTCCAAACGCATAGCTCGGGTCGAAGCAGTGGACAAAGCTTGAAACTCCAAAAACCGTTCCGAGATATAGGCCGCAGAGCGGTCCGTACTGAACCGCACCGACAACGACCAGAATCGGTAAAAATGTTATTGAAGCTCTGCTCATTCTAAAATAGCCAAGCGGAGTAAAGCTCATTATAATGATAAGCACGGTCAAGATTGCCATAATTATCATCTTTTCTTTCCTGTTTTCCCTTAAAGTTACTTTCATTAATTAAAATCCCTTCCGTTTATAGATATTTTTCAAACCCTCAAGTATAAGATCGCTGTCATAAATTATTTCACGATCACAATTTTTTACAATTTCCTCTGCCAAGCCGCCTGTTGCAACGGTTGTTTTAACTTTCTTTCCGAACTCCTTTTCCATTCTTGCCGTCAGTCCGTCAAGCATCGCTGCTGTACCGAAAACCGTACCGGACTGCATACAGTCCACGGTGTTTGTGCCGATTGACGTAGGTGGCGCAGTCAGTCTGACTGCCGGAAGCTGCGACGTCTTTTTGGCCAGTGCTTCAAGCGATATACCGACACCCGCAGAAATCGTACAGCCGAGAAAAGTTCCGTCCTCATCAATAAGGATAATCTTTGTCGCCGTGCCAAGGTCTACAATGAAGCACGGCAATTCGTACTTATCTATCGCCGCAACGGAAGCAACCGCCAAATCCGCACCGAGGAACCCTTCTGTACCGGTAATGATTTTCAGTCCCGTTCCTATATCCGACGTCAAAACCTGCGGAGTAATACCCGTAACGGTCTCAACTGCCTTGCCGACAGCATTTACAACCTCAGGTACAACACTGCTTATTATTGCACCGGAAAAGCCCGAACAGTTCGCATTATGAAGCTTAAAAATATTAAGAAGCTCAACAGAATACTGATCACTTGTTCTCTTTCTGTCTGTTGCCAAACGAGAAACAAAAAGTAATTCGTCGCCTTCATAAATTCCCATAGTTATATTGGTATTGCCGATATCTATTGTTAAAAGCATATCAATCACCGTTTAAAATTATATTGGTTTTCAATCCAAAAGTCAATATTGTCAATATAACAGACACAATAAACTGCATTTTTGGGATTTTTACCCATTTTATAGCTAATTGTTTTTGTGTATTTGCCGAAAAAAATAAAGGTTGTTGAAAAAAATGTAAAACTGTTGATAAATTTTTGAAAGTATGATACGATGAACAGAGTAAACGGAGGCATATTATGAGGATTTTGCAAAAAGGATTTAATTATTCGCAGGACGGACCCGGAAATCGGCTTATCTATCACCTGCAAGGGTGCAATTTTAAATGTAAATGGTGCTCCAATCCCGAGAGTATGCCGCTTTTTTCCGACAAAGCCGAGGATATTCCAAACGATGATGTGGTTAAAGAAATCGAGCGAAGCCGAATGATGTTCTTCGACGGTGGCGGAGTAACCTTCACCGGCGGTGAACCGACATTACAGCCGGACGATCTAATATATGTATTGAAAAAGGCGCAGGCTCTCGGAGTAAATACAGCTATTGAAAATAACGGCTCGAGTCCGAGACTTTGCGAAATTTCCGATTACGTCGATTACATGATAATTGACATAAAACAGCCGAATGATGATATACATAAGAAGTATGTTGCGCACAGCAATAAAATGACGATTGAAAACCTTATTAAGCTTTCCAAAAAAAGAAATCAGCTCCACATCAGGATTCCGCTGATTAACCACGTCAACACCGATCCCGAGCCGTTTGCCGAACTGTTCAAAAAAATGGACATGGCCAACACTGTTGTCGAAATCCTTGCCTACCATGAATTCGGTAAGTGCAAGTGGACCGAGGAATATCAAATAACGGACGGCTTTGTGACCGACGAGCAAATAAAAGCATTCAAAAATCGTCTTAAAGAGGACGGTATACAATTTATAACAACCTGAGCGGAGGTAACGGTATGATATTTGATATTTATACACCCGAAAAAGTGACCGAAAAGGCAAAGAAACTCTTTAAGCATGAAAGAGCCAAGGACAGGCTTGACGGCTGGTTCATCGCCAAGGAAAAGGAGCTTGAGATCTACGACTCGCTTTCCGAATACGACGAGGAGGTCAAAAAGGCTCTCATAATCAAGGAAATCGTGAAGGATATCCCTATTGACCTTGACGAAAATCAGATTTTCGCAGGCACTCAGGACGACTCCTTTGCACGAAGCTATGCGCTCATCAATCCGTCGTTCAAGGTTGAGGAGTTCGCAGGCTATTGTGACCCTGCCGCAGTTTTCGGCGATATCGTACCTAACGGGGAATTCACCGAGGAGAGAATCAAGAAGACCAAGGACGAATTTCTCAAGACGGAATATGCAAAGAAGCTCGAAAAGGTTTATTCCGAGAGCGAGAGCTACACAAAGGAAGTTATCTATTTCTTTGAGCAGGTTACGGGACACCTTATCCCCGATTTCCGTTTCGCTTTGAAGCATGGACTTAAAGCTCTCATCGACGAGATGAAGGGCAAGGACGGCAACGGCTACAAGGCGTTCGTTATCGCTCTTGAAGCGGCATGTGACCTTGCCGCAAGATATGAAAAGCTTGCAAGAGAAAAGTCAGAAGCTCTCCCCGAGCCGCAGAAATCGCAGTTCATTCTCATGGCTGATACTCTCAAAAAGGTTCCCTACAACGGAGCAGAAAACCTCTACGAAGCGATTCAGTCATTCATCATATTGTGGCAGATGATGTGCCTTGAGCAGGCTCCGAATCCGTTCGCATTCTCAGTCGGAAACGCCGACAGAATTTTTGAGCCGTACAGAAACGGTCTTGACCGTGACGAGACGGCGGCTTTGTTCAAGCATTTCCTTGTTTTCTTCAATGTTGCAGACAGGAGCTGGGCGATCTCGCAGAACATCATCGTCAGCGGACGCAGTGTCTGCGGCGAGGATCTGACAAACCCGACTACATATGCACTGCTTGACGCTTACTACGATATGAACCTGCCGCAGCCGATACTCTCGGTTAAGCTCCACAAGAACACCCCTGAAAAGCTCTACCGTGAGCTTGGCAGATTCTTCTTCTCCCCCGGCGTTCTCACTCCGTCGATGTTCAACGACGATGCGCTCTTTGAAACGCTCGGCTCACACGGCGTTGACGAGGACGACCTCCCCGATATCGCAATCGCGGGCTGTCAGGAGCCGCTGATCATGGGCGAGGACAACGCCAACACGACCAACAGCTGGTTCAACCTGCCGAAGATTCTTGAGATGACCCTCACAGGCGGCTATTC
>CALBHM010000192.1 GCA_937892835.1 uncultured Ruminococcus sp.
AGAATTTTGTCTCTGAACAGCACAACGACCGCCACGAGTACAATTCCCGCCGTAATACCGAGAATAAACCATCGGTTATCGACTCCGCCGAGATAAAGCATACAAATGCCGATAAGCATTACAAGAATCGTACATGAAAGGTGCTTTTCAAGGTAGATCAGCACACACAGGAAGCCGAGCAATCCGAAAAGCACAAGTGCGAACCACCATTTTGTTTCGATCTGATGCCTGTATTTTTCAAGAAGCCATGCAAACGTCATTATGATGCCGAGCTTCGCAACGTCTGAGGGCTGAAATACGATTCCGAGCTTAAGCCAGCGTCTGAATTCTTCCTTGCCGTCAAGCCTATACGGATGAATCAAAACCAAAATGAGCAAAACAAGCGATATCGCCGCAATAACGGGCGTAGCTTTTTTCATAAGCTCGGGATTGATTCTTGAAATCAGGAACATAAGCGCAACGCCAATAAGTGCGAAACCGAGCTGACGCTTGATATAGTACGTTGCGTCATAGCCTGTCGCAGCATCGTATTTTGCGCTGATATAGCTGGCAGAAAACATCATCACAAGTCCGATAGTTAAAAGCATCAGAACAAGCACCATATAAACGATGTCAAAACCGCCGCCGATGAACACGTCCAAACCGAATAATCTGAACTTGCTTTTTGATTTTTTCGCCGCAGAGGCCGAAGCATTTCTGCCCGCCGTCTGTCTGAGCTGTTCGGATGACATTTTCCGTATCCCCCTTTGTTATATGTAGGTTAATTTTTGTTTTCTCTTGATGGTCGCAGCCATAGCAAGTGGGCGCAGAGAACAAAGTTCCGGTAAAAGCTAATTTCGACGCACATTTCCTCGCCTCCCCTGCAAGGGAGCCAAGTTTGGTTTATGCTGACATTTTATCTCGAAAAGCCGCCGTAATACATCAAGAGGACACCGATTATTCCGCCGACAAGGTTGACAGCGCAGAATACCGTGTCAATCTTCTTCTCGCTCCAGCCGCCCATCTCGAAATGATGGTGAATCGGAGCCATTCTGAAGATTCTCTTGCCGTGAGTTATCTTGAAATAGCCTATCTGAATAACGTCCGAAAGGCCCTCAATGAAGTAAATTATACCCGTCAATATGAGAATTATCGGGCAGTCGAAAGCGTATGCAATCGCAACAACAAGTCCACCGAGGAACATTGAGCCTGTGTCGCCCATGAATACCTTTGCAGGATATTTGTTCCAAACGAAGAAGCCGATGCAGCCGCCGAGAAGTGCGGCAGAAACTATTCCGATACCGAATGCTTTGTGAACAACAGCCATGATGATAAAGCTTATTGCCGCCGTTGCCGTAACCGATGAGCAAAGGCCGTCAATTCCGTCAGTAAAATTTACCGCATTAATTGCACCGTAGAGCACACAAATGCCGAGAATCCAGAACCAAATGCCAAGTGAAACATTGCCGACAAACGGAATGAACATATACGGATCTTTATCCATTGCAAGGAAAAGACTTGTAAGATAGGCGGCGCAGATTATAAGCTGTAAAATTGTTTTCTGAATGATTGAAAGACCGAGATTACGCTTTTTAACGACCTTTATGTAGTCATCGGCGAAACCGACTGCACCGAACATCAGCGCCATAATAAGTCCGGCCCAAAGCTTTGTCTTTTCGCTCGAGTCAAGTCCCGCTCTGCTGACTGTCATTGAATAACAAACAAGCACAACGGCTGCGGAGCAGAATATTCCTATTATAAACATCAGTCCGCCCATTGTCGGTGTACCCTGTTTTTTCTTGTGCCATTTCGGTCCGATATCAAGAATCGTCTGACCGAATTTGAGCTTGTGAAGCCATGGAATAATCACATAGCCGAGCAGTGCGGTTATTGCGAATGCGCCGACTGCGCTGAGTATAAGTGCAAGATAGCTGTTCATTTGTTTCACCCGTGTCCTTTCAACCCTATTGATTATTTCATTCTGCCGTAAAGGTCGTTGATAACGTCCTCAAGTGCCATTCCTCGGCTCGCCTTGAAAAGTACTGCGTCGCCCGGCTTCAGCGTTTCAAAGAGCTTGTCGGCAAGTGCCTTTTTGTCCGTAAAGCCGTAGACCTCACGAACGCCGCACTCTCTCGCCTTTTCGGCGGAAGCAAGCGATCTTTCGCCGTAGGTCATGAAAACATCAACCTTTGCCTTTGCTGCAAGCAAGCCTGCATTTCTGTGCGATTCCTCACTGATTGCACCC
>CALBHM010000193.1 GCA_937892835.1 uncultured Ruminococcus sp.
TGGATACTCATATTATTATATATGTTATTGCGTTGTTTTTCAAGTTTTTATTTGACTTTTTCTATTTAAGTGATATAATTAAATAAAATAAATCGAATATTGCTAAACGCCCTGACGCTGAATTTTTTAAGGCGAAAGAAACGTTTTGTGCGATTTTGCCGTATTCTTCAGGGATGCGGTTTTATTTTGAAAAATTTGTCCTTTGCGAAAATTTGGGGACAATGTGTAATCCAATTCAAGGTTTCTTTGAAGGAAACTACAGAAAATCCTCGGTGCGATGTGGGCATCGCACCCTACGATTGGTTACGGAGCGGCACATTCCGTAGGGGTCGATGCCTACATCGACCCAAGGTAAGCAGAAAATATAACCCACATTTTCGAAAGCGACAAAATATCTGAAAGAAAGTTAATCTGACTTGAAGGAAAGGAAATCATTATGGCAGTTTACAATCCTAAATCACTCAAAGCCGAGGAATTCATCAACGATGAAGAAATCCTTGCAACTATCGAATACGCCGAAAAGAATAAGCACAATGTTGAGCTTATTGATTCATTGCTTGAAAAGGCTCGCCCGAAGAAGAACGACCACGGCGTCACCTGTGCCGGTCTTACTCACAGAGAGGCTTCCGTTCTGCTTGCCTGCGACATCCCCGAAAAGGTTGAGGAGATGTACAAGCTCGCTAACGAGATCAAACTTGCTTTCTACGGCAACAGAATCGTTATGTTTGCTCCGCTTTATCTTTCCAACTATTGCGTAAACGGCTGTGTTTACTGCCCTTATCACTATAAGAACAAGCATATCGCAAGAAAGAAGCTCACTCAGGAGGAAATTAAGAAAGAGGTTATCGCCCTCCAGGATATGGGTCACAAGCGACTTGCTATTGAAGCGGGCGAGGATCCCGTAAATAACCCGATCGAGTACATTCTCGAGTGTATCAAGACGATTTATTCCGTTCACCACAAGAACGGTGATATCCGCCGTGTCAATGTAAATATCGCCGCAACAACGGTTGAGAATTACAGAAAGCTCAAGGAAGCAGGTATCGGCACATATATTCTCTTCCAGGAGACCTACAACAAAAAGAGCTATCTCGAGCTTCACCCGAAGGGACCGAAGCACGATTACGATTACCATACAGAGGCTATGGACAGAGCTATGGAGGGCGGCATTGACGATGTCGGTCTCGGCGTTCTGTTCGGTCTTGAGGGCTATAAATATGAATTTGCCGGACTTCTCATGCACGCAGAGCATCTTGAAGCCGTTCACGGCGTCGGCCCTCACACAATCAGCGTTCCGAGAGTTAAGCATGCTGACGATATTGACCCCGACGTTTTTGACAACAGCCTTGCCGACGATATGTTTGCGAAGATTATCGCTTGCATTCGTATCGCTGTTCCTTATACGGGAATGATTATTTCCACCCGTGAGAGTGAAGCTGTCAGAGGAAAGGTGCTTGATTACGGCATATCGCAGATCAGCGGCGCATCGAGAACATCTGTCGGCGGTTATTGCGAGGAGGAGCGTCCTCACGATTCCGAGCAGTTTGACGTTTCCGACCAGAGAACCCTTGACGAGGTTGTTCGCTGGCTTATGGAAAAGGATCATATTCCTTCGTTCTGCACGGCTTGCTACCGTGAGGGCAGAACAGGCGACAGATTCATGAGCCTTTGCAAGAACGGTCAGATTCTCAACTGCTGCCACCCGAACGCATTGATGACTCTTACGGAATATCTTATTGACTACGCTTCGGAGGAAACGAGGAAGATAGGCTTTGAAATGATCGACCGTGAGCTTGAAAAAATTCCAAAAGAAAAGGTCAGAGAAATTGCACGTCAGAATATTGAGGCTATAAAGTCCTCGAACAGACGTGACTTTAGGTTCTGACAATTAAATATCATCTTCGGATATTTACAACGCAAAAAAATGTGTTATAATATCACGGAGGTGATATTTTTGTGTGTTTATTACAGCCATAATGTTGAGGAAACTCACAGAATAGGGGAGAAGCTCGGCTCAAAATTAAAGAGCGGAGACGTCGTTGCGTATTTCGGCGGAATGGGTATGGGTAAAACAACCTTTACTCACGGCCTTGCCACAGGTCTTGGAATCAACGAAAAAGAGGTCAGCAGTCCGACGTTTGCCCTTGTTCATGAGTACAGAGGAAAAGATAACACGCTTTATCACTTCGACATGTATCGAATCGAAAGCTGGGACGACCTTTATTCGACAGGCTTCTTCGATTATCTCGATTACGGCGGTGTGCTTGCCGTTGAGTGGAGCGAGAATATTGAGAATGCTCTGCCCGATAACAGCATCAGGGTCACATTCAAGCCCGGCGAGAATGAAAACGAAAGAATGATTCAAATTGAGGGGGTTGATCTTACATGAAAATACTCGGAATCGACAGCTCGGCAAGATCGGCTTCCACAGCAATAACGGACGGAGAAAAGGTTCTTGGCTGCTTCTACACCAACACGGGTCTGACTCATTCTCAGACGCTCATGCCGATGATTGAGAGCCTTTTGAAAAACGCAAGTGTCAAGCTTGACGACATTGACCTTATAGCCGTCAACAAAGGACCCGGTTCGTTCACGGGAATCAGAATCGGAGTTGCGGCGGCAAAGGGAATGGCGGACGTACTCAAAATCCCTGTTTACGGCGCATCAACGCTCGGCTCAATGGCTTATAACCTCATTGATACGGACTGTATCGCTTGTTGTGCTATGGACGCACGTTGCGGTCAGGTTTATAATGCAATTTTCGACGTTACGGACGGCAAAATCACAAGATTGACCGACGATAATGCCGATTCGATAGAAAATGTCGAAAAAAAGCTTAAAGAATACAAAAAAATTAAATATATAGTTGGCGACGGCGCAGAAATATGTTATAATAATCTGAAAAATAAAGATGATGTGCGCCTTGTATCTCAAACGCACCGCTTTCAGTCAGCTGTCGGCGTATGTTTTGAGGCGATGAATGTGTCCGAGGACAGGTATATCGAGAGCGCAATGCTTGTGCCGGAGTATCTCAGACTTCCGCAGGCGGAGCGTGAGCTAAAGGCAAAGCTTCACAAATGATGTGCACGCCTTGCTTGAATATATTTCCACCAAGCAGCACAAAAATTCTTTGACTTGCGTCAGCAAGCCTGCATAATTTTTGCACAACCTGGCGAAAAATCTTACTGCGTAAATCGCACACTTCCATTATGTAGCATTACCTTTAAAAAATAGAAAAATAGAAAAGGCGAGTGATTTAATGAAAATAGCAATCGGAGCCGATCACGGCGGATATGAACTCAAGGAGTCCATTAAGAAGCATCTTGAAGAAGTCGGCGGATATGAAATAACCGATTACGGTACACACAGCACCGATTCGGTCGATTATGCCGAGATAGCATTCAAGGTAGGCAATGCCGTTACAAACTGCGACGAGAAGATTCTCGGAATTCTTTGCTGCGGCACGGGAATCGGCATCAGCATGGCTGCCAACAAGGTTAAAGGCGTACGTGCGGCTTGCTGTTCAGATTATTTCAGCGCAAAATTCACTAGACTTCATAACGACGCCAATATCCTTTGCATGGGCGGCAGAGTTGTAGGTCCGGGACTTGCCAACGAGATGGTCGATGTTTTCCTCAACACTGAGTTTGAGGGCGGACGTCATCAGAGACGTGTTGACCAGATCACGGCGATTGAAAACGGTACATTTTAATTAACGGAGGTATAAATATGTCAACAG
>CALBHM010000194.1 GCA_937892835.1 uncultured Ruminococcus sp.
TTTTAACGATATTTCTCTTGAATTGTACGGCGATCTTTCAAAGGATGACGATAAAAAGGACTTCGATAAGAGCGAAGAATATAATACAAACACGCGTGTAATCTATGTCGATGAAGAGGCCGATGACGGAATAAAGCGTAATACCGATCTCGAGGTATCCGACGTCTTTACAGCTGAATAATTACAAAGAGGATAACAATGAACAAAAAAGAGATAAAAACTTCCATACTCTCTCTTGTGAGAAAAGCGTTGCTGGGGCTTTCGGTTATATGTTTTATCACGTGCTCCGCTTATCTTATAAAGAATTATGTAATTGAACCATATAAAAACAAGACAGCATCTGAAACGCCCTCGATTGACGAAAGCGATGTCCAAACAACAATCATGGCAAATAAATCGAAGCATGTTCTTGCAAAGTATAAGGAGCTTTTGGAAAAGAACGAGGATTTTGTCGGAATTCTTAAGATCCCTCTTCTTGATTCCGATGACATGAAGGTCGTTCAATGTGACGATAACGAAACATATCTGTCCAAAAATTTCAACGGCGAATATTCAAATTACGGAACCTTATTTGTCGATTACAGAAATAAGGTCGATAATTTTGACACCAACACAATAATATACGGTCATAAAATGCGTGACGGACAGATTTTCGGTCATTTGAATTATTACAAGGATATTGATAACTATAAGGAATATCCTACCATTAAATTCAACACGATTTATGAGGACGGAACTTGGAAGATTTTTGCCGCATTCATTACCAATATTTATGATTCGCAGGACAACGGCTACACCTTCCCCTACCTGACTGTCAATTTCCCCTCCGACGCAAAATTTAACGAGTTCATTGCCGACGTCAAGTCACGTTCATATTATACAAACGACGATGTTGATATAAAGCCGGGCGATAAAATTCTCACTCTCTCAACGTGTTGCTATGAATTTGAAGATTCACGATTTGTCGTTATGGCAAGACGTGTTCGTGACGGAGAAGACGAATCGGTTGATGTTTCTAAGGTTAAGGAAAACGAAAATCAAAAATTCCCTCAGGCTTGGTACGATGCAAACGGCATGGAAAATCCGTTTGAGAATTCAAAAAAATTTACGCTTGAGTAAGTAATAAATACAGAGGTGCAAAACAATGGACATAAAACTTTTTTCACTTTGTAATCAGGACTCACAGGAGGCCGAAAAAGGAAAGGAATACATTCTCGGTTGTGTAAAGGATCTTTTCCCCGAATGTGGAGATTTCAACGAGTTCACATCTCAGAAAAGAATGCTCGTCGCTATCTCACAGAGTCTGCTTGCCGCAGATATAGTTCTGGTTGCCGTTCAGTCGACAATGTATAATGCAACAAAAAGACTTCTCTGCTCTGCACTTGACATTCCGACAAAAGCAAATGAAGAGGTTGCGGCAGTGCTTTCAGGCAGGCCGAAGTCAAAGCAGCTTAAGCCGAATCTTTACAATGCGGCGGTAACCTTCCCCGAAACGTCCGTTGTTCTGCCGACAAGTGATTATCTCAACTGCGGATTTGCAATCACCTCGGGCGGACAGCATATCATATACATGCCTGTTGAGGAGGAAAAAGCTCAGCAAATTGTTCTCGGCTCTCTTTATGATTACTTTGCGGATCTCAGCGAGCCGTATTTGGTTTCAAATGCCTTGAAAATCAGACACAGAAAGCTGATTGATAAGGCTGTTAAAAAGCTTAGTGACGAGTCGTTGAGAGTTGCCGTAGTCGGAAATGATTCGGCCGACTATCTTGTTTCTTTCCTGTCGAAAGATAACAGCTCTGTGTTTACGATTGATATAAACTATGAGTTTCCCGATGTTGATAACGATGTCAGAGAGCTGGCAATGACATTCGCAAGAAATGTTCGTGAGGCAAACCACACCGAGATCGGTGTATACATATCCGACCCGTTTGTTACCAATGATGAATCGGAAGCTGTTTGTGCATATATTGCAATAGCGAACAACGAAGGCGTTAAAACATACAAGATGTTTATGGAGGATGGTGAATCAACAAAGGATTTGCTCAGAGCCTGCGCCGACAAACTACTGCTGATTCTCAGCGGCTGCGAACAAATGGGCAATAACGACGAGGAATCCGAGGATGAAAGAAAAGCGGACAAGGATTTCAAAGGAATTCTCGGTATAATCGCATCGGCCGCTGTTTTGGCAGCTTCAATCGCAGGTTTTGTAACCGCACTGATTTTACGATGAAAGGATGATTTTTATGAAAAAAGCACTGTGCATCATTATTTCTGTTTTAATGGCACTTTCATGCTGCCTTGTTTTTGCCGGTGCAAAAACAAGCTATGACGCAACATGGACAATGAAGGCCAATGTAAACGGAACTTCCTACGGCTCGGATTCGACGATAGGCGTTAATCCCGGTGACAAAGTAAAGGTCACAATTCATCTTTCCAATAATTATTACACAGGCCCCACCTGCTTCCAGCTTTTCTATACCACATCGGTTTTTGAAAAGGCCTCGGCCGGTGAATTCAACAAAAGCGGTAAGCTTTACGGTGTATGCGGAAAGTCATTCACAAGCTTTGTTGACTGGGACAGAATCGCTCAGGGTAACAGAAAACTCGGCTGGCCGAATTACAGTGCAGATAAGCTTACCGAGTACCAAAAGACACATCAATTTCTCCGTGTAACCATGACCCCAAATGTTTCTTTAACAACAACGGCAGTTAAAAATGTGAATGAAGACCTTATTACAATCACATTCGATGTTTCTAAATCGGCTCAGCCCGGTACGGAGGGTGAAATTGCACTTCCGATTGAATCAATGAGAACAAAGAATTATAAAACAGGCTTTTTCTACAGCTCAATTTACACAAGCTCTGACATGACGCAGACAGCACTTATGTATTCCGACAACCAGCATTTTGACTGTTCAAAGGCAACCTTGAAATTTAAGGTAAACACATCCGCACAAAAGGGAGATGTTAATAAGGACGGAAAAATCAATTCCGCCGATGCGCTCCTTGTGCTTCAATATTCTGTAGGCAGTGCCACACTTGATTCCGAAAAATTTGCACTTGCAGATGTCACCGGCGACAAAAAGGTTAACTCGGCAGACGCTTTGAAGATTCTTCAATATTCCGTAGGTGCAATCAACAAGTTTTAATAAAAGAAGAAGGCCGATTCATTTCGACCTTCTTTCTTGTTATTTAAGCTTCTTTATAAAATTCCCCGCTTCAAAAGCTTCCGTTGCATAGTCAATGCATTTTGCTTCGACCGAGCAGCGTTCACAGCCGGCAAATTTTAATGCATCAATAAACGATTGATAATCATACTCGTCAAAGCTTTTCGGGAATCTTCTCTTTAATCCGTCAGATGAATTCGGATTTGAAAAATGCGCATGTCTTATCGAGTCTTTGAGCTGACGAATATCGTCGTTGTTATCGTCAACCATGTGATATAAGTCAGCAAGACAAGCGATATTATCCCGGCCCGAGAGAACAGCGAGCATTGTGCCCTCCTTGACCGTATTGATTATATTGGTTTCACTCTTCCTGAGCGGTTCAAGTACAACCGTCATTCCGTATTTTTCGGCAATCGGTGAAACGACGCTTTTAAGGAAATCCCCGAGCTGACGGAAGCCCTCGGCGAAGCTTGTTCCGTCGGGAACATTTCGTGCTGCACTCGAACCGAAAACAATTACTTCAAGGCCGATTTCCTTTCCTCTTGCCATTCCCTTTTCGATATATTCAACATATTCCTTACCCGAATAGTTGTGGCCGATAACCGGAAGATCGCCGGGTAAGAAGCAGTTTGCGGCTTCACATTTTATGTCGTTTTCCTCAAGGGCCTTCTTGAAGCATTCAAACATTTCATCATCGGCTCTCGAAAGCAGGCTGAATCCGCATTCCATATAATCAAAACCGGCGTCCTTGGCAATTTTAACATTCTGAGGGCTGTCGATGCCCATACACATTCCGTAACGCATAAAGTTTCACCTTTCGTTTTTTATGACATGATTATACCATAAGGATAAAAAAGGGTCAACAGATATAAATCAACCGCCGACTTCAAAGCCGACGGTTGTTATTTTTATGCAAGAGTCCAATTCTGGCTCTCTGTTTGAAGCTTAACCATATGAGAGAAAATACCTTCTTCTTTCATAAGCTCTTCGGGACTGCCCTGCTCTGCGACAACTCCGTCCTTGAGCACAACAATTTTGTCTGCGCCGGAAACTGTTCTCATTCTGTGCGCAATAATCACAACTGTCTTATTCTTGATAAGTCTTGAAAGTGCGGTCTGAATTGCCGTTTCGTTCTCAACATCAAGGCTTGCCGTAGCCTCGTCAAGAAGAATTATCGGCGCATCCTTAAGGAAAGCACGGGCAATGGAAATTCGCTGACGTTCACCGCCGGAAAGCTCACAGCCGTTCTCGCCGATATTTGCGTTCCATTTATCGGGAAGCTTTTCAACAAATTCTTCAACGTTTGCAAGCTTTGCAGCCGCCATAACCTCTTCGTCGGTTGCGTCCTTCTTTCCGAGACGAATATTTTCCATAACGGTGTTGTCAAACAGCGTAACATCCTGGAAAACAATGGAGTAAAGTGACATAAGCGTTTCGGGGTCAATCTTTGAAACATCCATGCCACCGACGGAAATTTTGCCCTTATTGATATCCCAGAAACGAGCGGCCAATCGTGAAATCGTTGTCTTACCGCCGCCGGACGGGCCGACAAGTGCCGTTACCTCGCCCTGCTTTGCGGTGAAAGAAACATTGTCAAGAACCTTTTCGCCGTCATTGTATGAGAAGCCGACATTTTCAAAGCATATATCGCAGCCCTTATTTATAAGCTTATTCGAGCCGGTTTGAATTGAATAATCCATGATTTCGTTCATGCGTTCAATATTGCTGTTCGTAGCGATAATTGCTGCCAGATTCTGCAAAGTGCCTTCAAGAGGATCATAAAGACGCGAGGCAACGAGCAGGAACATGAAGAATGTAAGTATATCAATTTCACCCTTAGTCAAAAGGATTGCTCCGACAAGAGCTGTTGTTGCAATACCAAGACGAAGAACCAAGCCTGCCGATACAACGAAAACAGCCGTTCCAAGCTCAGATTTTATCAGTCTGCTTTCAACCTGTCGGATTTTCTTTACAAGACCCTCGATATATATCTTCTCGGCGTTATTTGCACGGAGGTCATGCATGGTTTCCATACATTCCTGAATTCCGTCTTCACAGGCAATTTTGGCAGTCATTGATTTCTCAGCCAGCTTCTTTTGAACGCCGGAAGCAAATGCGATAATAGCAAACGCAACGGGAAGAACCCATATTGCCGCCAAAGCCATTTTCCAGTTAAAGAAAAGCAGGGATAAAGAAATCAGTGTCGTTGAAATAATTGCGCCTATCAGCGGACAAACGGCATGCGATTCGCTTGTTTCAAGCACTGCGCAGTCGTTCATAATCGAGGAGGTCAAATCCGCAAGGTCTTTCTTGCCGAAGAAAGAAAGAGGAATCTTTCTGAGCTTTTCCGCAAGTGAAATACGGCGAACACCGGTCTCGACATATGTTGCTAGGAATGTGCTGTTGTACTGAAAAACGGTGCAAATTACAATAAATACAGCGCAAACAATGCTTCCGATAACATAAAACGGGATTTGTGATGACGTCAGCTCATTGTTGACCATATCTCTGACAAGGCAATAAAGAAGTGAAACAGGCAGCATAAATGAAATGTTCTGCAAAGCACTGAAGAGACTTCCCTTTATAACATCTATAGCACCTTTTCTCGAAAGTGCAAAACGTCTTTGTAATTTTTCAATCATTTGTTACGCCTCCTTACTGACTTTCCACTGAATGGATTGCTTGTAGTCATTCCACATTTCGGCAAACAAGCCGTTTAAGTTCGTAAGCTCGTTAAATGTTCCGCTTTCGGCGATTTCGCCGTCACGAAGAACAAAAATCTTGTCTGCATTTGTTACGGTCGAGAGACGGTGAGCAATCATTATAACCGTTTTGCCCTTTGCAAGCTCATTGAAAGCAGCTTGAACCTTTGTTTCGTTGTCGGGATCGGCAAAGGCTGTTGCCTCGTCGAGAATAATAATCGGAGCATTTTTAAGCATTGCTCTTGCAACGGCGATTCGCTGAGCCTCACCGCCGGAGAGATAAACGCCCTTTGAACCGATTACTGTATTTATACCCTGAGGGAATTTTTCAATAATATCCATGCACTGTGCCGCTCTGAGAGCCGACATAACCTCGGCTTCGGTTGCGTCGGGCTTTCCGAGTCTGACGTTATCGAGAATCGAAGCCTTAATGAGCTTACTGTTCTGGAAAACAAATGAAACCTTGTTCATAAGCTCTTCCTTACCGATTTCCTTTGCGTCAACACCGCCGATGAACACATTACCGCTCTGTGGGTCAAAGAATCGAGCCGTAATGCTTGCAAGCGTTGATTTACCGCCGCCTGACGGTCCGACAAATGCAACGGTCTGACCCGAACCGATTTTAAGAGAAATATTTGAAAGTGCATTCTTTGTTCCGTCATAGCTGAATGTAACGTTCTTAAGCTCAACGGAGTTGTCTTTCGGATGCTTAGGCTGACTTGATTCACTGAGTGACGGCTCATTCAATACGCTGTCAATCCTTGTTATTGCGTCCTCAACAAGCATTTTGTTCTCGCTCATGTGCATAAGCTTTGTCAGCGTCAGCGAAATAACGGGTGTGATGATAATATAGAAAAGAACATCAAGCAGAAGTGCGCTCGTAACCTCGCCCTTTGAGAACCAATATGCGCCGAGTATAAGAAATGCAAATACACTGTTGATAGCAAGCGTGTAGGCCGTCATAGGTCCTCTGAGTTGCTTTGTATAGGAAATTGTCCACTTTTCGTAGTTATCAATCGTAGCCTTAAATTTTTTGAATGAGAATACGGTCTGACCAAAGGTTTTGACAACAGGAATTCCACGGACATATTCAACGGCCTCATTTGACATGTCGGAGAGCGCATTTTGATATTCCGTCATCTTCTGCTGCATGCTTTTTCCGGTCATGCCCATCATGCATACAAAACCGAGCGCAACGGGAACAAGGCTGAGCAGGCCAAGACGCCAATCAAAGATGAATATCAACGCCAAAAGGCCTACAACGCTTGCAATAGCCCTCGCCTGATCGGGAAGCTGGTGGGCAAGATAGGTTTCGGCCGCACCCGAGGTTTCGGAAATAATACGACGAAGCTTACCGCTTCCGAACTGTTCAATCCTGCCGAGCGGCAAAGTCGCAATATGCTCGGTCATTTCGT
>CALBHM010000195.1 GCA_937892835.1 uncultured Ruminococcus sp.
ACGGGAGTAAAATCAATCTCCCTCGTCTTTGCATCACGCTCGATTTCCAGCTTCAGCGTTTTGCCGTTACTCGAGGCAAACATCGCCGAAAGCTCTCGATTTCGGTAGACTTCAACTCCGTCAACGGAGATTATCATGTCTCCCTCTTTAAGTCCGGCCGACTTGCCCGGACTGACGTTACCCGACGCAGTTGTTACTGCATCAACACGGATAACCATAACGCCTTTTGTGTACAGGCGAATTCCGAAAGCGTTTCCTCCGGGGACAACGTATTTTCGGCGTGAGACCTTAACCTTGGCGGATTTTATGGGAAAAACATTAAAGAGCTTAACGGAGGTCATGTACTCGGTTTCAATCGGAGAAGCATCCTCTGCGCCGTGGTTCACAAGAGCCTGGCAGACGTATGTTTTTCCGACATTCATTTCATCATATTCGCCGATTGTCATTTCGTCGGGGATACGAACATATCCCACAATAACAAGCATCATAATAACGCCCGAAACGAAAAAACAGATCATACTGATTATCCGAATACACTGCTTCAATGAAAAAGCACCTCCGGTTTTAATTTGTCCCGGAGGTGCTCATTTATTCAATTTTTTAAAAAATTTATCAATCGGTAATCGGCTGATTTTCAATCATTGTAATCATGCCCATATAATAATCGAGCAACGATTCTTCATCTATGCCTATTCCTATTGCATTGCCATGATCGCCTGTACTCAGCGGCATAACGTTCCATATTCCCGTCTGAATATTATTCGGGTCATAATCGGTGTGCGCATCACCGAACGGATATTGTGCAGCAACGACATTGACAAGTCCGTCATTCGGCTTCCATGATTCATCAATATCATAAACAGAATCGGGATTGCTTGAATAAAGACCCATCATTTCAGAGAACGGACGAAGAATGAACAGCGTGTTCGGAAGAGCAATCTGAGCTTTTCCGGTTATCGGAGAATCGGCCGTTGTTCTGAATGCATACGAATAATAATAAACATTGTCATCCAATGTAAGCCTGTCGTTGAGTGCCTTTGCGCCCTCACACGAAAGATCAAATGCAACGTTATCATACTTCTGCTGAAGTATTGTTCTTATCGCCTTATACACATGCTCAACCGTTGTCGGTTCGCCCGGAACGAATGTCAGTCCGAACTGCTCAAGATGGAAATCAACATATCCGTTGAGCGGTGATCGACCCATAACGGCAGCATACATAAAGAGGAAAATTTCCATAAATTCGATCAAATTAAGGTCTTCTGCTATATAAGCAAGCGTTGTTCCGTTATTCGGCGAACAAATCGTAGTAACGGAATTCACCCAATTCGGCTTTCCACCTGTAAAGAGCGGAGAAATATCATCGGGACCGGTAGCCGCAATCTCGTCGGGATCGCCTTTAGAGAGAAGCCCCTGCAAAAGTCTGATTGTATTTCCGCCGAAGGAGTGGCCGATAAGGTTTACCTTATTCATAAGGCCGTTTTCGTCCTGCTCGCCCCAGTTTGCAACAATCGGCTCTGTATACGTTCTTCCGTAGCGAAAATGGTCATGCTTCTTTGAATGAGCCTCACCATAGTCAACACGAGTACCCGTGAGCTGCGCATAAAGCTCGCACGCTCTGTCCCAGTTACTCGAGAACGGACCAACCGAAGCATCACGGCACTCAATGCCGTTTTCCCTGAGCTTTTGCATCAAATGACATGAGGTTGCTCCCCAATAGGAGAAATCCTGATTTATGCCCTCATCCTCGCCCCAGCCGAGAAAGCCGTGAACGAAAATATAAGGATAGCTTTTGTCCGTTTCACCGGATTTGTCCGCCGGCACAACAAAGCCCGGAACAAAGTTCACAAAGGCCATGACTAAAGCAACCCAAGCAGCAACTAAAGACTGAAACATAATCACACCACGCCCTCTTTTATTCTTATTTTAATAATATGGTATTTTTTACCTTTTGTCAAGAAAAATCAGTAAAAAATTGTTGAAATTGCTTAAATATCGAAAACGTTTATGCCCGTCACGGGATGAACACGGCGATTCATCTCTCCGTCAATGATATTGACAAAAATCTCCGCCGTAACACCGATAACCGCCTCGTTCAGATGTCCGCCGACAACATTACAGTCCTCACCCGAGAAAGAAGCATGAAGATGAAGATAAGGCTTGCCGTCCTTTCTCGTCATGTTTCCGAGCAGGGAAACAATTTCCATCGGCTCTTCAAAGGTTTTCGGTATATACTCTCCCTTTTCGAGATTATAGAAGCCGACCGTTGCACGGCTGACAGCTCCGATTCCGTTGACCTGTGCAAATCCGATATTTTCTTTTTCACAAAGCTCAAGCAATGACGTCACAATGTCCTCGCCGATGCTTAACCTTACGCTTATGGTATCACCGTTTTTTCTGTAATGCATAATAACCGCCCTTTCTCGACATTTTCCGTCGTTTGGAAATTGACAAATTCTTAAATAAATAATAATATATACTTAAATGAAATTCAAGATTATTTTGAAAGGAAGTCCTGCATGACAAAAATTATTTCTATCTTTATTTCAGTTATAATGTTTCTTTTTCCCATGCTTAATATTCCTCACGCCGAGGTTAACAAGGAAAAATTCAAAACCGAATACACAAATGTTTTCGTTCATGGCTTTTCCGGCTGGGGCGAATATAATGATGATGTTTACAAGCTTTTCCCATACTGGGGCGTCAGAAATGGCGACCTCATGAAATATCTCAATGCCCGTGGCTTTGACTGCCACGCCGCAACCGTTGCGCCTGCCGGCAGCGCATGGGACAGAGCCTGCGAGCTTTACGCTCAGCTTATGGGCACTGTTACAGATTACGGCGAGGCTCACAGCAAAAGGTGCAATCATGACCGTTTCGGCAAGGATTATTCCGAATGCCGACTGATTGATGACTGGAGCGCAGAGAAAAAGGTGAATCTTTTCGGCCACTCCTTCGGCGGAGCTACCGTCAGAATGCTGGCAGAGCTTATGGCAAACGGTGATGAAAGCGAAAAAACAAGTTCAGATGCTTCGCCGCTTTTCACGGGCGGTAAATCAAGCTGGATATACAGCATTGTAACGCTTTCCTCCCCTCACAACGGAACAACGGCTTACTGCGTCAGCCACAATGCGGCAACGGCAATCGTGAACGGCTTCAACTCCGCTGCGGCAATCATTCCTAAATTTTCGGACAACGCACTTTACGATATGATGATTGACAACGCAATGGCTCTTAATGATAGAATATCAACAGTTTCCGATATTTACTATTTTTCCTACGCCTGCGACGGAACATACCGTGACGAGGACGGCAACTGCCTCCCTGACAGCAAGCTTATTGCTTCTCAATATACTCAGACTGCAAAAATTCTTTGCTCATATACCGGCAAGACTCCCGGCGGCTATGTTATTGATGAAAAATGGCAGGCAAACGACGGCCTTGTAAACACATATTCCGCTCTCGCCCCGATCGGAGCACCGTCCGTGCAATACGACAGTGCAAATGTCAGAACCGGAGTTTGGAACGTAATGGAGATTGTCAGGGGCGACCACACAACGCTTCAGGGTGCGCAGAGAGAAAACTTTAACGGCAGACTTTTCTGGGTCGATCTTCTATCAATGATTAATTCGCTTTAATATCAAAGGGATTGACAAAACGGCAAAATAATTATATTATTAAATTACCAAAAATCAGGAGGGTAATACCATGAGCAATGAAACCGGCAAACAGCTTATCAAATCGGCAACGGCGGTTCTCTGCGTTGCAGGCATTTGTATATCGGCAGTTATTTCAACCAACAAGGTTGCCGACACAATCAAGGCGACCGCAACATCTTCACAGGTTCAGCAGGGCGGCGCCTCTTACAGCGGTGACAGCATTCCGACGGATGAACCTATTATTGACAACAACACCGGCACAGACGCTGTAACCGATGCGGCCGGCACAGATCAGACCGACGCAGCTCAGCCCGACAGCACTCAGGCAGGCGACACAGGCTCAGGCTCGTCGCAGACAGGTTCAGCCGCATCCGGCAATCAGACAGCAGCAAAGCCGAGCGGAAACAAACAAATGAGCAAGGCCGAAATCATCAACTATTGCAACACAGCTCTCAACAAGGCAAAGGCGGCCAAGGTTGGCTATAACAAAAAGATGGTGAGAGAGGTTAAAGGAAGCACAGACGGAATCTCTCCGAGCCTTATCAAGCTTGTTGCCGCAAACAAGAGCACAACCATGAAAAAAGGCAGCGACGACATCAAGGACGACTTCCCTGCCGCAGGCTTTGACTGGTCGAGCAAGCTCAGAGAGCAGGACGTCGCAAATGCAACAATCAAGACAAGCGGCCAGTATTACGAAATCAGACTTACACTCGGCAAGGAACAGAATCCCGCAAAGGGAGAAAAGAGCAGCTACGGCAGAGTAATGTCCGTTATTGACGCTGCGGAAGCAGGTAACATGGTACCCGGTATTAAGTCTATCAACATGAGCTATCACGACGGCTATGTTTATGCAAAGGTTGACTCAAAGACAGGCAAGCTTGTTGCCGCCGAGTTCTCCGCAGCCGCCGATATCCAGGCAGATATTAAGATATTCGGCAATGTTTCAGTAAAAGATATTGTCAGCACAGAGACTTTCACAAACATTGCTTGGTAAAAAATAATTAGATGTAATAAAAATCAACGCCCTCTTGCAGATGTAAGGGAGCGTTGGTTTTTGT
>CALBHM010000196.1 GCA_937892835.1 uncultured Ruminococcus sp.
AACGCTATAATTACTAATAACGACGCTCATGCGGCAGAATTCACCCGTGATGTCGATTCGGCGGCAGTTTATGTCAACGCAAGCACTCGCTTCACGGACGGCGGCTGCTTCGGCCTCGGCTGTGAGATGGGAATTTCAACTCAGAAGTTACACGCTCGTGGACCTATGGGTCTTTGCGAGCTGACAACATATAAATATATTGTCAAGGGTAACGGACAAATAAGATAAGGAGGGAAAGAAATGTCTAAAATCGGATTTATCGGCTGCGGAAATATGGGCGGTGCACTCGTTAAGGCGGCGGCAAACGCAGGCTATTCGAACAGCATTTACATCTGCGATCATTTTGCCGAGAAAACCGAAGCTCTTTCAAAGGAGCTTGGCGTTCATGTTTCGGACAGTGTGACGATCGCTAAGGAATGCGATTACATATTCATGGGCGTGAAGCCGCAGGTTATCGACAAGGCTTTTGCCGAGATATGCGATATTCTCACCGAGAGAGACGACTGCGTTCTTGTTTCAATGGCGGCAGGTGTTGCGATTGAAAAAATTAGAGTACTTTCAAAGGCAAAGCACATAATCAGAATTATGCCTAACATGCCTGTTTCGGTCGGCGAGGGTGTTGTTCTTGCAAGCTCATTTGATGTTGATGACAAAAACAAAGACGAATTTAATTCAATTATGAAATGCGCAGGTGTTGTTGACTGGATTGACGAGAAGCTCATTGACGCAGGCTGTGCGATTTCAGGCTGCGGTCCGGCATTTGTTTATATTTTCATTGAGGCTCTTGCCGACGGCGCAGTCAGCTGCGGTTTGCCGAGGGATAAGGCCATGCTTTACGCCGCAGAGACGGTTCTCGGTTCCGCAAAGGCGGTTATCGAGAGCGGCAAGCACCCTGGCAAGCTCAAGGACGAGGTTTGCAGCCCCGGTGGAACAACGATTGCAGGCGTTAAGGCTCTCGAGGACGGCGCATTCCGTTCAAATGCAATGAACGCAGTCATTGCAGCTTACGAAAAAACAAAGAAAATGTAATTCGATAACATCAGTTTATTGACTTTATTCCGATTATGATATAGAATAATAAAAAATAGCGGGAGGTTGATTGAAATGCCTTTTTCAGATTTCGGTATTTTTCTCGGAGATGTTTCTCTCTGGGAAATAAATCATTTCACAAAAGATCCTCTTAAGGCTCAGAAGAGCGTTTTGAAGAAGATCGTAAGACGAAACAAAAACTGTGAGCTTGGCAAAAAGCTTCACCTCGGCGACGTAAAGTCGATTGAGGATTATCAGCGTATAGTTCCCCTGACAACATATGCCGACTATGAGCCGTATGTTGACAGAATGATCAATAATAAAGAGGACAGGCTCATGTTCTCGGGTAAGAATATCAGATATTGCTCGTCCTCGGGTTCGGTCGGTAAACCGAAGATTCTCCCGAAGGGTATCAACGACCTTTGGAAGATGCAATGCATCGGTTTCTCTGTTTCCGTAGCCGTGGCTGCACACTGGCTCAAGAAGAATAAGGGCATTAGAATGCCCAATCAGATGGGTCCGCTTGTTCTTGTTCTTTCCGGACATAATCTTGACGACAACAAGCGTTGCAACGGCGCAGGACAGGTTCCGCTTACATACCTTAAGCCGATTACAAGATTCTTCTGTACGTCGCCTTATTCGCTTCTTTGTCCCGAGCATGAGGAGCTTCTCGATACATCGTATCTCCAGCTTCGTTTTGCTCTCGAGAACAGAAACGTAACATATCTCGGCTCGCTTGTTATTACGCTTATCACGACCATGTTCGACTATCTTGAAGAGAACTGGGAGATGCTTTGCGACGATATCGAGAAGGGTATAATCAACCCGAACATCAAGTGTACTCCCGAGCTTCGCGCGAAGTATTCCAAGATGTTCAAACCCAATCCGTCAAGAGCCGCAGAGCTCAGAAAAGAATTTGAAAAAGGCTTCGATACGCCTATCGCTCCGAGAATTTGGCCGAAGCTTGTTTGGGGCTACGGCATGATGGGTTCGAGCCTTCAGGTTTATATCGACAAGCTTCGCAAATCCGTCGGCGATCTTCCGCTTCACAACATGGGCTATGCAGCAGCAGAGGGCTTTTTTGCTGCTCCCGTAGAGCTTAATGTTAACGATTCGGTTCTCCTTCCTCACTGTATCTTCTTCGAGTTTCTTCCTATCGAGGAGGGCGAGGATCATGCAAGAGATGACGTTAAGCCGCTCCTTATCAATGAAATTGAGGTCGGCAAGGACTATGAGCTTGTTGTTTCAAACTTCTCCGGTCTTTACAGATACAAGATCGAGGACGTTGTTCACGTTACGAAGATGTACAACAACACACCGAGAGTCGAGCTGCTTTACAGACAAAACCTCAGCATGAACGTTGCTAACGAAAAGACCACGACCCAGATGGTTGAGTATGCCGCAGCAAAGACTGCCGAGAAAACAGGCGTCGGATTCAAGGGATTCAGCTTTTATCCCGATTATTCCACAAAACCGCCTCGCTATTGTATGTTCGTTGAGCCGGAAAAGAAGGTTGACGAGGAAACACGCAAGAAGATGATCGAGGTTCTTGATGAGGAACTTAAGGGTGTTAACGAAAAGTATTTCAAGTACAGACGCTGGGGTATGCTCAGCGAGCCCGAAATACTCATTCTCAAAGAAAAGAGCTATTGGGATTACAGAGAGTCGCTCAGAGCAAAGGGAGTAGTACTTAATCAGATCAAGCCTGTAACAGTTATAAACTCTCCCGAGAGAGAAAAATTCTTCTTCTCGCATGTTGAAACGGAAAATTCATCAACTATTGACGAGTATAATAATAAGTCCAAGGCGAATGCTTGATTTTTGAACGGGTGATAAAAATGAGTAAATTATTAAAGAAAGTTATTTCCGTTATACTTTGTATTGCGGTCGTTGTTACAACATTTATTTTTGTTGATTTCCCCGGAACCGCAGCAACAGCCGACGGAACGGACATTCCGCTTATCTATGTTCAGGGTGCAGGTATGCCCCTGTTTGTAAAGGATGAAAACGGCGAGGAGCAGGAGGTTTTCCCGGTCAAAGTTCCCGACGGCTTTATCGATAAGACCGTTAAGGAAAATATCGGCGTTTTCGCAAAGGCTGTTCTTACACAGAAATGGCAGGAGTTCGGCAATGTTCTCGGTGATGCACTCAGCGAGATTTATTCAACGATAAGTCTTGATGAGCATGCAAAAACACAGAACGGCGTTTATCTCAAATGGACATGGAACAAGGATAAGCTCAACGGTAAAAGGTCACACGGAAAGTATCCTACACAGAGATTTACATTTAATTACGACTGGAGACTTGACCCTTACGAGAATGCCGAGATTATGCATCAGTATATCGAGGATGTTCGTGAGGTTACGGGCGCAGACAAGGTTGCATTGAGCGGCCGTTGTCTCGGCTCATGCGTTACCATGGCCTACATGGAGAAATATAATGCGGAGTATATTTCCGATTATATTCTTTATGCAAGCGCACTTGACGGTGCAACCCAGTGCAGCAGATGCTTCGCAGGAAATATGTACATTGACCCCGACGGAGTTGACAGATTTATGTATGATTTACAGCTCTCCGAGGACGATGTTACAAATCAGCTTATCCAGTCTTTTGTAACGGTGTTTAACAGAACCTACGGTTTGGATATCACCTGTGCCGCAATCAATAATGTTCTTAAGAAAAACTATCTTGAGTTCATGCCGCAGGCACTCTTGAATTCATACGGCACTTTCCCAGGATATTGGAGCATGGTTAATGACCGTGACTATGAAAGAGCTAAGGACACGATCTTCCATGATGAGGAGATTAAAGAAAAGTATGCCGATTTCATTGACATAATCGATAACTATCATTACAACGTTCAGGTCAAGTCGAATGAGCTTCTCAAGAAGTTCACCGAAGAGGGCGTCAACGTTGCCAATATCACAAAATACGGCTTCCAGACCTATCCTGTTACAACTGAGGCCGATATGATAACGGATAACATTTGCAGTGTTTATGACGCTTCAAAGGGTGCAACGACTGCGAAAATCACAGCAGGCTTTGACGACAATTACATTGAAAAAGCAAAGTTTGACGGAACATACAAGTATATTTCTCCCGACCTTCAGGTTGACGCTTCAACCTGCCTTTTCCCGGAAAGGACATGGTTCATCAAGAACATTATACACAGGACGTTCCCGAAGGCAGTTAACCGCCTGATAGATGCCATTGTAAATAACGGCAGCGATTTCACGGTATTCAGTGACCCCGAGCTTCCGCAGTACATGCTCTACGACAAGGAAGCAAACGAAATCACGCCGCTTGTAACTGAAAATATGAATTGTGACTCAAGATATCACGTTACATTCTTCGAGGCTTTCAAGAAGATGTGGAAGTGTATATTTGAGCTTATTAAGAGAAAGTTCCAGCCCGCAGACCCGACCCCGGAGGTATAATTCATGAATGCAAAAACGAAAACGGGACATGAGAGAATAATAGAAACAGTTAAAATTGCCCTTATGGCAGCGATAATATCCGTACTCGGACCTCTTTCGGTTCCGCTTCCGTTTACGCCGGTGCCTGTATCGTTCACGATTATGGCAGTGTACCTTACAACCTATTTGTTAGGTGCAAAAACCGGTACGGTCAGCGTAATAATCTATATCCTGCTCGGACTTGCCGGCGTGCCTGTTTTCTCGGGCTTCACCT
>CALBHM010000197.1 GCA_937892835.1 uncultured Ruminococcus sp.
GTCGGGCGCTTTCCTTATGATGAGGGGCATTGTGCCGAGGGAATTTGATCTTTTTCGCAAGCAGGGCTACAAAACCGGAATCAGCTACATGATCAAGGAATACAACCTCAACATGAGCTTTGATGAGGTGCTTGACGGCTTGCAGGAGATTCTTTGGTTCTATTATTCAAACGTTGCTCCGATTAAGGACGGTGTAAAGGATTTTTTGCAATCGCTCAAGGATAACGGCGTCAAAATGGTCGTTGCAACGGCGACGGAGAGCCGAATGGCAAAGAAAGCACTTGAACGCAACGGCATACTCGATTATTTTGAGGACGTTATCTCAATGCACGAAATCGGAATTCACAAGAATGACCCGGCAGCATTTGAATATGTCAGAAATGCCATTCATGCCGAGGGCGTCGGCTATGTTTTTGAGGACGCTCTTTATGCAATCGAAACCGCCAAATCGGCGGGATATAAGGTCATCGGCATTGAGGATTATTCCAATGAGGACGACAGAGATGAGATAAAGAAGCTCGTCGATTTCTATGCCGAGAATTATGAACAGGTGAAAGAATATTTTGAGATATGAATGTCATTTGAAAAAGCCTGATAAATTAAGCACCAAATCTGAAAATAATTCATCAAAAACCCTTGACATTATCGGCATTAGCTGATAAAATATTAAGGCTGTAAAATATTGATTACAGCTATCCTTGCCGCTGATTAGGCGGCCGGAATGACCAAAAGGAGGTGCTTTTAAATGGCAGTAGAGAACTATGAGGCAATGATCGTTTACTCCGTTAAGGAGAGCGAGGATGCAGCTAAGGCTTTGGTTGAAAAGTTCAAGGCTCTTATCGAGAAGCATGGTACTGTTGAAAGCGTAGATGAGTGGGGTAAGCGTAAGCTTGCTTATGCTATCAACTACGAGACAGAAGGCTACTATGCTCTTTACAATTTCTCGTCTGAGCCGGAGTTCCCGGCAGAGCTTGACCGTGTCCTTAATATCACGGACGGCGTGCTTCGTTCACTTATAATCAAGAAATAAGGGGGACGCAACATGATTAACAACGTAGTTTTGATGGGTAGACTTGTTGCAACTCCCGAGTTGCGCAATACCCAGACAGGTCTTGCCGTAACGTCCTTCACGATCGCAGTTGACCGCTCCTATGTACGTCAGGGTGAACAGCGCCAGGCTGATTTCATCAACTGTGTTGCATGGAGAAACACCGCTGAATTTATCACAAGATATTTTCAGAAGGGCTCTATGATCGCTGTTACGGGTTCGATTCAGACCCGTAACTATGAGGACAAAAACGGTAATAAGCGCACAGCGGTTGAGGTTCTTGTTGATCAGGCAAGCTTCTGCGGCTCTAAGGCAGAAACAGGCACCGGCAACAATAATTACAACCAGAGCTATTCGGCTCCTGCGCAGCCTGCCGCTCCTTCATTCTCAACCGGTTCCGACGGTGACTTTGAGGAGATTTCAGGAGATGACGATCTGCCGTTCTGAGCAGATGTCACCCGAATTTTATAAGGAGGTATTTTGTAATGGCTTATGATAAGAACAACGGCCGTCCTAACAGAAAAGGCCGCAAGAAGGTTTGTTCCTTCTGTGTTGACAAAGTTGAGAGCATTGATTACAAGGATGTAAACAAGCTCAATAAGTACACTTCCGACAGAGCGAAGATTCTTCCTCGTCGTGTAACAGGTACTTGTGCAAAGCATCAGAGAGAGCTTACAACAGCTATTAAGCGTGCTCGTCACGTAGCTCTTATGCCCTACACATCTGACTGATTTAACAGTTATCGGACTGTCGCTTCGGCGGCAGTCTTTTTTGTTTACCGGAATAGAAAATGTAGGGTTTCTTCCATAATTTCAAGGACCGTTTCGGCTTGATGATGTGTAGCATAGATTTAATTTGTACCACATCGACCCGGGATAAGAAGATAACTTAGATAGAATCAGTAGGGCTGCATTGCACATTCTCTAAAGTCGGCAGAAAACAAAAAGGACGACCTTTGTCGCCCTTACTAAAATACGGAATTTTTTAATTTGAAAATTTACTTTTTCGTTTTATCTCTTAATAGGAAAAGCCACGCAAAAGCGTGGCTTTTCTTTTTGGTGCCGGTGACCGGGGTCGAACCGGTACGGTATCGCTACCACTGGATTTTGAGTCCAGCACGTCTGCCAATTCCATCACACCGGCACATAACGCTGTTTATTATACAGTAATGTTGCAAAAAAATCAAGTCCTTTTGACCAATTTATAAAAAAATATATACCTGTTTTTTACAAAATGTCTATTGAAAAAATTATATAAAGTAGTATAATTTATTTAAATGGATACCTATAGGAGTTGATTATGATGAAAAAGGCAAAAAGTATTCTCAGCGTGCTTTTGTGCGCTGCTATTCTGCTGTCTTGTGCACCTGTATTCAATTTGAATTTATTTGGTACAGAGGTCTCGGCGGCTTCGTATGCAAAGAAGCATGAGAAGGAGTATTATTTACCCTCCGGAACGACTTTTATTTCATATATTGCTACCGGTTACGGAAAGAAAGCAGCTAATGCCAAAGGACCCTTAACAAACTCGGGTTATACTGTAGTTGATCATGACCTTAATGGCGGAGCAGGTGGCAAATATATATATTGTGGATATAAGACTACTACTGATGTTAATATTTCTTTGAAGGATTTAAGAATTTCAATAGGTAAGGATGCCGATACATATACTGCACCCGAGAACAGCAGTCTGTACACTGTTGCCGGTGTTAGCCCGACTTCTCAAAATACAGGCGATGCAGATGGCGTTGTAGACCTTAATAAAGATGCGGGCGGAGACTATCTTTACTACTTTGCAACCAAAGATGCAAAAGCAGGTGACCCTATTCTTGAAATAATGGTAGATAATTCTGTTGATGCGAATGGCTATGATACAGTTAAATATTTGAATTCTGCAAATTTCAACGAAAATGCAGATGCTAACAGGGGAGCAAAAAATGCAACATATACACACGTTAAGCGTCTCCCGCAGGTTGATACAACAAAGCTTCGTGCTTCGATGGAAACAGCATCAAACGCTTATGCGACCTCAACATTTACCGATGAATCAAAGGCTGCGGTAAAGAGTGTTCTTGATGCGGCAAAGGTAATTACCGACGCTTACGATAACTACAGAGCAGGAACGGATTCCTACAGCAGTGTTTATACTCAGACAATGATTGATAACGCTAAAAAGGCTATTGACAATGCTGTTGCAAATCTTGTTGAAAAGGTCGATACATCAAACGCACCGAAGATCAAGTTCTATGTTCCCGAAACAATCTATCTTAATCCTGATAACGGAACAGCCTTCCAGTACATGACAGGTGTTGATACAAACGGCT
>CALBHM010000198.1 GCA_937892835.1 uncultured Ruminococcus sp.
AAAGGTCGATAATCCCGAACGGAATGCCGAGCCTTTGTGAAGCTTCACGTGCTACAAGCTGACCCACTCTCGTGACCTTGAAGGCGGTTTTCTTTATCGTTTCGCAAAGTGTACCGAAGTCGCTGCCCTTGACCTCACTGATGGCACGCTTAACGACACCGGGGCCGCTGACGCCGACATTTATAATTGTGTCCGCTTCTGTTACACCGTGGAATGCCCCCGCCATAAACGGATTGTCGTCCGGAGCATTGCAAAACACAACGAGCTTTGCACAGCCGATTGAACCGCTGTCCTTTGTAAGCTCGGCGGTTTTGACTATCGTTTCGCCGAGAAGCTTCACAGCGTCCATGTCAATTCCTGTTTTGGTCGAGCCTACATTGACCGAGCTGCAAACCCTTTCCGTTGAAGCGAGAGCTTCCGGAATGGATTCGATAAGCAGCTTTTCGGCAGGGGTCATGCCCTTTGAAACAAGGGCGGAAAAGCCGCCGATAAAGTTGACGTTTATCTCATGCGCCGCACGATCAAGCGTTTTTGCAATTTTGACAAAGTCGGCCGTCGCTTTACAGCATGACGCTCCGATAAGCGAAATCGGAGTAACCGAAACACGCTTGTTAACGATCGGAATTCCGAATTCAAGCGCAATTTCATCGCCGGTTTCAACGAGCTTGCCGGCTTTGGCAAGTATTTTTTTATAGATATTATTGCAGGTGGTGTCAACCTCAGACGAAATACAGTCGAGCAGGCTTATGCCCATAGTAATTGTGCGCACGTCGAGGTTATTTTCTTCAATCATTTTGTTCGTTTCACGAACCTCAAAGGAATTAATCATAGCCTACCTCAGATTCTGTGCATTACGTTAAAAATGTCCTCGTGCTGCATCTTGATTTTTACGCCCAGTTCCTCACTGATTTTTTCAATCTCTTCGTTGAGAACGGCGAAGTCTTTTTTAGCGTTCTGAGCGTCAACAATCATTATCATGTTGAAAAAGCCCTGAACGATTGACTGGTTGATATCAAGAACATTGATGTTATTCTCGGCAAGGTAGGTGCATATTCTTGCGATTATACCAACTCTGTCCCTGCCTATGACCGTGATTATTGTTCTGTTCATTCTTTGTCCTCCGAGCTGTCATTGTTGTCCTCTATCTGGGAAAGAATTTCTTTAAGATTGATTTTCTGCGTGTTGAGAATCTCATCCGCCCTGTTAAGAGTTTCGGTCGGATCCTGCTTGTTCATCTCGTATTCATCGGGAACATCGAGCAGCTTTTCTGCGTCCTCAACCGTCGCATTTTCTCCGAGGTCTTGAGCCATGAGAGCGTCAATACCTGTCGGTGCATCGGTTGAAACCGTATCGTTCACTCCGGTAGCTTCTGCAACAAGCATCTTTGCGTATCTCTTCTTTTTAACAATGTGAATTATTACGAGAGCCGCAATGAACGCAACAAGTGTGCCTGCCGAAACGATTGCGCCGATCATGAACCCCTTTGGCTTGTAGGTCATTTCAATCGTGTGTGTGCCCGGTGCTGCGTCGATTCCGATGAGTGCGTCGCCTATGGCAACAGGCTCAATCTTTTCGCCGTCAATGGTTATCTCCCAGCCTTCATCATAGTTGATTGAAGTGTAAACAAGCTCGCTTGCTTTGACATCGACTGTGCCCTTGATGTGGGTATCTGTGAACTCGGTTATATCCATTGCCGACGCCGAGAGCTTATTATATCCTGCCTCGAAATTGTTCATGTCAAGACCTACGGCGTAGATGTCTGCATAACCCGACTCCTTATCGGCGGGTATCGTAATCTCAAGAAAGAGAAATTTACCCCTTTTTAAAAAAACCCAGCCCACAACAAAACGAT
>CALBHM010000199.1 GCA_937892835.1 uncultured Ruminococcus sp.
GTCTATAACCTCTTTCACGCGGTGCATCTCGCCGCCGCACTCGGGGCACTTGATTGTAACAGCGTCGATATACGGACGGTGAAGCTCGATATCATCCGGGCAGTTGTCGGACATGCTCTTGAGCTCATCAATGCTGCCGATAGAATGTCTGTGGCCGCATTCGCATTCCCAAATATTGAGCGGAGTACCCCAGTAACGGTTACGGCTGATGCCCCAGTCCTGAACATTTTCAAGCCAGTCGCCGAAGCGGCCCTTGCCGATGCTCTCGGGAATCCAGTTGATTGTATTGTTGTTTCTGATAAGGTCGTCCTTAACAGCCGTCATCTTGATGAACCATGACTCTCTTGCATAGTAGATGAGCGGAGTATCGCAGCGCCAGCAGAACGGATAATCATGCTCGAATTTCGGTGCGCTGAAAAGAAGTCCTCTTTCTTCAAGATTCTGAAGAACAGGGACGTCCGCATCCTTAACGAAGAGGCCTGCAAACGGAGTTTCCTCGGTCATGTTGCCCTTTCCGTCAACAAACTGAACGAACGGAAGGTCATAATTTCTGCCGATTCGGGAGTCGTCCTCACCGAATGCCGGTGCAATGTGAACTATACCTGTACCGTCGGACATTGTAACGTAGCTGTCAACCGTGACAAAGTGAGCTTTTTTATGCTGCTGCTCGGCTTTTTTGCCTGCGCACTCAAAGAGAGGCTCATATTCTTTATATTCAAGGTCCTTGCCGACAAACTTTTCAAGAATTTCGTAAGCCGGTTTTCCGTCCTCGGCGAGAGGCGAAAGAACCTTATCCATAAGCGCAACGGCAATATAATAAACATTTCCGTCAATGCACTTGACCTTTGCATATTCTTCGGTCGGGTTTACACAAAGTGCAACGTTCGAGGGAAGGGTCCACGGAGTTGTTGTCCATGCGAGGAAGTAAGCGTCCTCACCCTTAACCTTAAAGCGTGCGATTGCCGAACGCTCTTTAACCGATTTGTATCCCTGGGCAACCTCGTGTGACGAAAGCGGAGTTCCGCAGCGAGGGCAATAGGGAACGATCTTGAATCCCTTGTAGATAAGACCCTTTTCGTAAATCTTTTTAAGTGCCCACCATTCCGACTCGATATAAGGATTGTGATAGGTTACATAAGGGTTATCCATGTCTGCCCAGAAGCCGACCGTGAAGGAGAAATCCTCCCACATACCTTTGTATTTCCAAACGCTTTCCTTACATTTCTCGATGAACGGCTCAAGTCCGTACTGCTCGATTTGCTCCTTACCGTCAAGGCCGAGAAGCTTTTCAACCTCAAGCTCAACGGGAAGACCGTGGGTATCCCAGCCGGCCTTACGGGGAACCTGGTAGCCTTTCATTGTGCGATAACGGGGAATCAAGTCCTTGATAACACGGGTCAGAACGTGACCGATGTGCGGCTTGCCGTTAGCTGTCGGCGGGCCGTCATAGAAAACATAGGACGGACCCTTTTTTTCACAGGTCTTTTCAAAGATTTTGTTTTCTTTCCAGAACTCCTCGACCGCTTTCTCTCGGTCAACAAAGTTCAGGTTTGCAGAAACTTTTTTGTACATTTATGATAGCTCCTTTTTGTGTGATAGGATAATGCTCAAAACAAAAATCCCCGTCCCGTGTAAAACAGGACGAGGATAACTCGCAACCACCTATTCAACATACTTCATATGTGTTCCCTTTAACGGAGGACACCCGTCAAGACTTACTGATTTCAGTCCGCAGCTCGAAAGTGATATTCACCGCAATGTACTTCACACCGGGCTTACACCCTCCCCGGCTCGCTTCGGTTTCGCATAGCGGCTACTGTCTTTGTCACAGCCTTTATTATATCGCTTATAAGATATCACAAAACCAAATTTGTGTCAAGGAATATTTTGTTTCATTTCGGTTTTATTATATATATAATGTAATAGGAGACGGCAAATGGCATTTATACAATGTGCCTTTTTTGTTAAAAACAGCATTTGAATTGTATTTTGCACAACTTTGACCACAATATTTTGTGACTTTTTCAAAAATAGATAAAATTTTTCTCCAAATGCAAAAAAATACTTGCAAAATGCCGATAGAGCTATTATAATTCATAGTGAGGGGAGTATTTACCAGGGTTGTTGTCTTCGGGCAGCTCAACTTTTTAAGCGGTACTAACGTTATACCACTTGGAAGCCGTGGAAAGGATGCTCAAACCTCAAAAATTTAAAGGAGGAATTGACATGACCAAGATCATTTCAATCATCGTTTCCATTGTAATGCTTGTCATGACCAGCATTTTCCCGGGCTTTGTATGGCCGGGCACAAAGACGGTTGAGACGGGCGCATTCCTGGAGCAGGTTGATGAAGCGTTCGGTTATCAGGCGGTTGAGTCCACAGAGGAAATTCGTGGAGTTAAGCCGGACAACGAGTATTATGCAGCTGTTGCAACAGCAGATAATAATGACGTTCTCGTTGATTATGATAAGATCGACGTTACAAAGGCCGTTACTCCGGAGTTCGTAGCAACAGTTCTTGTAAATGCATCGGGTGTTAAGGTTGACGAGACCACCGTTGTAATCGAGAATGCTACATCCATCAAAAACATTGCTAAGGTTTCCGCAGCTGTTGACGCAGGCATCATTAAGCTTGATGCTAAGAACAAGCTCGGTCTCGGCGCAATGGCAGCTGACGACGTAACCGCAGCTATCGCAAAGGCTGTTGAGCTTCGTGGTTCAGTTGACGAAAACACTCAGAAGCTCGTTCTCAAGGACGGCGTTAAGACGGTTTCCGATTACGCTGTTGAGGGTGACAGCATTGTTGTTCCTGCAAGCTCAGACCTTGCAGTAGGCGACATTTATGTTGTTGAGCAGTCTGACGCTATCTTCACAGGCGCAGCTTACAAGGTTGAGGCTATCGACGTTGTAGACGGCGAGAAGGTAGTTAAGAATTCTGATGTTGCTATCGAGGACGTTATCGAGAAGATCGACTACGAAGGCTCATCTGATGTTGATTTCGCAACATCAATGATCGCTGACGGTAACGGCGAGATTCTTTCATACGGTTACCTTGATACAAATGCCATCTCTAAGGATGACGTTATGAAGACTCTCAAGAAGCTTGCTAACGTTAGCTTCTCTGTAAAGGGCTTCAAGGTTAAGGCTAAGATCACAGATACTGGCCTCAACTTCTCAGTTTCTAAGGGCGTATGCGACGGTGTTACACTTTCTAAGGCTTATGAGCTTACAAACCTCACGGTTGACGCTAAGGCTGACATGAACGTTGCAAAGCTCAACTTCAACGAAGTATATCTTAAGTTCAACTATGACCTTAAGGATACAACAGCTATCTCAGGTTCCTACGCTAAGACATTCGGCGACGAAGTTGCATCTGTAGGCGAGAAGCTCTCAGGCGACAGCTTCTGGGCTAAGGCTGTTAACAAGTATGCTCTTACAAAGCTTGATTCTACATCTATCAAGCTCTTCACATTCACACTTCCTCTCGGTTCAACTCCGCTTACCGTTACATTCGACGTTCTCCTTAACATCGATGTAAACGGCAGAATGGAAATCGTTGTAACTTCTCAGGAAATGCATGGTGTTGAGATCATCAACAATAAGGTAAGCACAGTTAACGATTCAACAGTTCTTGATCGTCAGGTTAACATCTATGGTCAGTTCGAGCTTCGTCTTGGCCTTGATGTATCACTCGGCCTCTATGGCTACGCTCTTGTAGACGTATGTGTTGAGGGCGGCGTTGGTGCTTATGTTGAGGCACAGGCTAAGTATGTTGACGCAAACGGCAACGTAGTTGTTCAGTCGTCTCTTACAATTCCTGTTGACTACCTCAAGGAGCTTGCAGCAGGTTCAAACACAGACGGTAAGATCGACATCAGCGGTCATGCAGATATCTACGGTATCCTCAACGTCTCTGTTGGTAACCACAGTGCTATCGGCAAGGTAGGTCTCAAGAAGACATGGAACATCTTCAACCAGAGCAACGGAACATTTGCTTCTATTGATTTCTGATTTTGATTTCCGATTATCGGCTCCCGGGAGAAATCCCGGGAGTTTTTCTGCTTTCGGATTTGGGAGCGTTTTCAACCTCGGTTGAAAACGCTCCCATTTGTTGATTATTTGTGTGGTTGTGAATTCATGAAAGGTTATTTCATGTTCTTCTCATAGGATTCGATCATCTTCTTAACCATCTGACCGCCGACAGAGCCTGCCTGCTTAGATGTGAGATCACCGTTGTAACCGTTAGAAAGGTTTACACCTACCTCAGCAGCTGCCTCCATCTTGAAACGATCGAGAGCCTCTCTTGCCTGAGGAACAACATTCTTCTTGCTGCTTGACATTTGCATTTCACCCCTTCGCAATTCATTTGCGTTTGCAATTATATCTTTTGCGATATTCTCAAAAATACAACTGAAAAATTTTGTAAATAAACAAGTTGCGATATTTTGCATATTGTGATAAAATAGTCCCTTGTGAGCTTATGTTTAATATTATGTTATTGTAAGCTGTTCAGCATATTCTAACATCGGAGGAATTACTTTGATTTATTCAAATGTTCTTGAAGCAATCGGACATACGCCTATGATTCGCCTTTCAAAAATTGTACCCAAGGGCAGCGCAGATGTTCTTGTCAAATATGAGGGCGTAAATATCGGCGGTTCGATTAAAACACGAACTGCATATAATATGATCTGCGATGCAGAGGAAAAGGGAATAATAAATTCAAATACGATAATTGTTGAACCGACAAGCGGAAATCAGGGTATAGGACTGGCACTTATCGGAGCTGTCAGGGGTTATCATGTCCGTATAATCATGCCCGACTCGGTCAGTGAGGAGCGTCGCAAGCTTGTTAAGGCTTACGGAGCCGAGCTTGTGTTGGTTCATGACGACGGTGATATCGGCAAGTGCATTAACGAGTGTCTGCAAACTGCACTTCGCATGGCAGAGGAGGACAAAAACGTTTGGATCCCTCAGCAGTTTGAGAATCCGGCAAATCCTATGGTTCATAAAAGCCACACTGCGCAGGAAATAATTGAGCAGGTGGGCAAGCCGATAGACGGCTTTTGTTCAGGTGTCGGCACAGGCGGAACTCTCAGCGGAATCGGCGAAACGCTCAAAGCGAAGTATCCCCAAATCCACATTTGGGCGGTTGAACCGGAAAATGCAGCTATTCTTTCCGGCGGAAGCATCGGAACTCATCTTCAAATGGGTATCGGCGACGGACTTATTCCGAAAAATCTGAATACACATATTTATGAGCACATTGATATCGTAACGGACGATGAGGCGATTGAAACCTCAAGACGTCTGATTCGTGAAGAGGGAATCCTCTGCGGAATTTCAAGCGGAACAAATGTTACTGCGGCTCTTCGTCTTGCAAAAGAGCTTGGCGAGGGTAAAACGGTTGTGACTGTTCTTCCCGATACCGGCGAAAGATATTTCAGCACGGTTTTATTTGATTAATTCCGCAATTTTTTCAACCGAGGTGTTGTTATGAACGAAAAAGAGCTTTGCAAAGCAGCGATCGACGCAATGAAAAATGCATATGTTCCCTATTCGGGATATAAGGTTGGTGCGGCACTGCTGACCGAGAGCGGAAAGCTTTTTGTCGGCTGCAATATTGAAAATGCCGCATACACTCCGACCGTATGCGCCGAGAGAGTGGCTTTGTTTAATGCAATTTCATCGGGAGAAAGAAAATTCACGGCTATTGCTGTTGCCGGCGGTAAGGACGGAGTTATAAGCGGAGCATTTCCTCCGTGTGGCGTTTGCCGTCAGGTTATGGCGGAATTTTGCACTTCTGATTTTACAGTGCTTGTTGTTACGGGGATCGATTCATATAAAAAGTATTCCCTTAATGAGCTGCTTCCCGAAGCGTTCACACCGAAAAATATTAAAAAATAAAATTACAAGTCTGCCCTTTTTTATCAGAACTAAAGTGGCAGGCTTTTTGATTATATTAAACAAAAATAATCGTTTTCTTTTTTAGTCAAATCTTTAACAAACTCTTGAAATGCAATAAGTTTTAATATATAATTATATTAAAAATGTACAGCCTCTTCCGACGCAAGCGGCGGAGGTTTGGTTCGGAAACAATAAGTCCGCCGTGTTGGGGACTTATGAGGATAAAAGGAGGATAAACCTTATGAATGAAAACTTCAGCTACAAAATGAAGCTGACAGACGAGGAAAAAGAAATTCTTCACGGCTCAAAAGGCGAGGTAATGGCAAAGGTTATGAAGACCCTTGTGCTTTACGGCGACGCTTTCGGAGCAGAAAGATTCGTCCCCGTAAACGGCAAAGGACATCTCGTTACGAGCTTCGGTATTTCGGTTCTCAAGCCCGTGTTCTCCATCATGGATGAGCTTATTAAGGGTGGCCTCAAGGTTGATGAGGGCTTTACCGTTGACCCGAGACCTATTGACTATGCAAACGTAAAGTGCAACCCGCTCCAGAAATTGATTTTCAACAAGATTCTCTACGGTATGCAGGATTCTTATGAGGTTCAGCTTAACAAGCTCGGCCTTAAGAGTGACAAGTCATTCACATGCGCCTGTTATTTTGATGAGGTTGGCAACACACCTAAGAAGGGTGACATCCTTTCATGGGCAGAAAGCTCGGCTGTTGTATTTGCAAACTCTGTTCTCGGTGCAAGATGTAACCGTAACTCAGGTATCATTGAGCTGTTCGGTTCAATTCTCGGCAAGGTTCCCGAGTTCGATCTTCTCACAGATGAGGGAAGAAAGGCAAAGTGGATCATCGAGGTTAAGACAACAAAGATTCCCGAGGCGCAGGTTCTCGGTTCGGCAATCGGCATGAAGGTTATGGAGGATGTTCCGTACGTCAAGGGCCTTGACAAGTGGATCGGCACAGAGCTTACGGATGATGCTAAGGCATATCTCAAGGACTTCGGCGCAGCAACCGCTTCAAACGGTGCAGTCGGTCTCTATCATATTGAAAATCTTACCCCCGAAGCTGTTGAGCAGGGCGAAAGCCTTATCGCTGAGGGTGCTCAGACATATGTTATCGACGACGCTGAACTTGAGAGAGTTTACAAGAACTATCCCGTTATGTGGAAAGATAAGGGCGCAGCTCCGAAGCTTTGCTTCATCGGTTGTCCTCACCTCTCATATGCTCAGCTCGGCGAGTGGACAGAAAGATTCGAGAAGGAACTTAAGAAGCAGGGCAAGACAAAGGTTGGTCTTCGTACGGTTATGACAACTGCTCCCGAGGTTCTCGACAGATTTAAGAAGGAAAACAGTGCCGCATATAATAAGCTTATCGGCTTCGGCATCAACCTTTCCTGCATCTGCCCGCTTATGTACATGAACAATCCGCTTTGCGGCGGCGACACGAGCAATGTTATCACATGCTCAAATAAGCTTCGTACATACACGACCGCACGTTATTTCACAACTGACGATATCACCAAGATCGCTGTCAAGGGAGGTTTTTGATTATGAGCAAGACATTCAAAGGACGTCCTGTTGTAGCAGGCACAATCAATAAGGGCGAGGCTGTTGTTTCTCATAACGGTGTAAACACACTTGCAACATTCCAGAAAACAGCTCTCATGCATGATATCCCGATTATCGGTAAGGATGAGGTTATCGGTTCTGACCAGAACAACCCCGACGTATTCGGCAAGAATCTCACAGGTAAGGTTCTCTGCCTGCCTCAGACAATCGGCTCGACAACCGGCGGTATGGTTCTT
>CALBHM010000200.1 GCA_937892835.1 uncultured Ruminococcus sp.
CTTGAATCATATACGGTCGGTTCTGCCGAGTTTGCACTCTCATATGTAAACTATAAGGGCATCACTCCGCTCATGGATAACGGTCACTATCACCCGACAGAGGTTGTTTCCGATAAGATTTCCTCGCTTCTTCTTTTTAACGAGAAGATTGCGCTTCATATTACCCGCCCTGTTCGTTGGGACAGCGACCACGTTGTTCTCTTTGATGATGAAACAAAGGAGATTGCAAAGGAAATTGTTGCTCATGACGCACTTGACCGTGTGTTCATCGCAACGGACTATTTCGACGCTTCAATCAATCGAATTGCTGCGTGGACTATCGGCCTGAGAAACGTTCAGAAGGCACTTCTCAATGCACTTCTTACTCCCCATAAGGAGCTTGCAAAGCTTCAGGACGAGAGCAATTTCACTAAGCTGCTTGCAGCTCAGGAGGAATTGAAGTTTTTCCCACTCGGTGATGTTTGGGCTGAATATTGCTCACGTCAGGGCGTGATCGCCGACGGCGCATGGCTTGACGAGGTTGAGAAATACGAAAGTGAAGTTCTTTCAAAGAGATAATTTCTGACAGAATATTGCCGTAACATCCACAAAACCGAAAAGACTGAAAAAAATCGAAAAAAAGCAGTGGATTTTGTATTTTTATTATTGACAAATGATGTTTTACACTATATAATGTTTGGTGCATGACATTTGAGGTGAAGAGTATTTATGTATTTCGTTGAGCTTGAGCCTGTCTTTAATAATGAGGGCATGGCACTGCCTTTGGATTTCATGATTGACATGAGCGATTGTGATATCTACGGTGGAGAATCCTTTAACTCACCCGTCCACGTTACGGGAGAGATAAAAAACTCAACAGGTATAGTCAGCATCAATGCGAAGGCTGATTTTACTCTCAATCTCGCCTGCGACAGATGTGCGGCCGAATTTGACCGTACCTTTTCAATGCCGATCGAGCATGTGCTTGTCACGGAGCTTAACAACGACGAGGGCAATGACGAATTCATTGTTGTCGATTCGCTCCGATACGATGCCGAACCGCTTGTTCGGGAGGATATCCTCCTGAACCTGCCTACCAAGGTGTTGTGCAGGGATGACTGCCTCGGGATCTGTCCCCGATGCGGCAAAGACTTAAATGACGGTCCGTGTGACTGCGGCAAGGAGTGCGACCCTCGCTGGGATGCTCTCTTACAGCTCACACAGGAAGATCAGTAAGAACTATTTATCAGCATTAAGGAGGCGCTCAGAATGGCAGTACCGAAGAGAAGAGTTTCTAAAGCGAGAAGAGACAAGAGACGTTCAAACGTTTGGAAGATGGAAGCACCGGCACTTGTAAAGTGCCCGCAGTGCGGTGAGTACAAGAGAGCTCACAGAGTATGCTCAGCCTGCGGTTATTACAACGGCAAGCTTGTTGTCAAGAAGGACGCATAAGTCTTTTCAATGTGAAACGGAGAAGGTAGAGATTGGACCGTTTAATAGTGTCCCTTCTCTGCCTTTTTGACTTTTTTGACGGATCTTTTTCCGTTATACAGCCCAAAGCTTCCTTGCCGATATTCATATCGGCGGCGGAATCCTTGAACTGTCTAACGAAAAAATCTCTCGTCAAATGGGTAGTATCTTTTTCCGTG
>CALBHM010000201.1 GCA_937892835.1 uncultured Ruminococcus sp.
TCGTCGGCTCAGTCGTAGGCTCGGTTGTCGGTTCTGTTGTCGGTTCGGTAGTCGGTTCATTCGTCGTGGGCTCAGTTGTGGTTTCGCCCGTTGTTTCCTCGTCGGCGGATGTCGTTCCGGTCAAGAACTCGGTTATACCGGTTATAACGTCGTTGATGCCGGACTCCGAAAATCCGGCAAACGTCGGCACTGAAAGTATCGTAACAATAACAAGAATGACAGAAATAACCTGAATCAGCTGCTTTTTCATTTTATCATCTCTTTCACATCTTTATGTGTTTATTATACAGCATGATTCTAAAATGTCAATTATTTTTATAAAATTTGTTCAAATATTATGTTTTTATCTCTGATTGTACATTCGCATTTCCTCCGCACGACGGTGGAAATATACTGTGCAAAACCATATAATTTGTGTCGTAAGCCCACCGATTAGCTCAAGACAACCGGTGATGCAAAAAGTCCTCCGAAATTACTCTCGGAGGACAATGATTAAAATATTTTTGAGAAGATCTCAAGGATAAGATTGATAAAATATTCTGCGAACATCAGAATTTTTTCATTCAAACCACTGTTCGAGGACGAACTATCCGGCATTTCTGTCTCCTGCTTCTTTTCCTCAACTGCAACGCTCTGATCAATCAAGTTCAAATATTCATTATACTCTGCGGAAGTTTCAAGAAGCTCTTCCGGTGACTTTGTCTGATCTACATTTGCAAGAAGCACACCTGCCTGATTAAGCAAATCAACGTCGGCCTGATTAATAACTCCGTCGTGGTTACAGTCAGCCGCCATCCAAACAGCCTCGCCTACCTGCTCACGGCTAAGCATTCCGTTGGCAATCATACTGACCGTAATTGCATCCGTACCGTCATACCATCCGTCACCGTTGACGTCGCCGAACAAAACAGTTTGATACGTTTTCAGTACAAATCCGTCTGTATCTTTAATGCTTAGAATATCTCCGGTTTTTATTTTACCATCCGGTATACCAAAATCAATAGAAAATCCCTGTTCCAAATTTAATTTGCTCTTCAAACAGTTTTGATTACCATTAATTCCATAAATCATATTTGTTTTATCATTTATAATAATATCTTTTTCAGAAGCAGAAACTAATTTATCAATCAAGAAATACCTATAATTATTGTTAGCTGCATATGTATGAGAATATGAACCGGAATAACAATAAATGGTTGTTTCATTCGGTATTGCACCATCTCCTATATTGTTTATACTATCAGGTAAAAGTATTCTTTTTATTCCACTACCCTTAAATGCATTTGCCTCTATAGATGTAATTCCATCTTCCAAAGTTACATTAACAAGATCCTTGCACCGGGCAAAAGAATCATGACTTATTACGCTAATATCATTTGATAACGTTAAGTCCGTTAACAACTTCCCATTAATCCATAGATTTTCTGAATAGCAAACCGGATTCGCTGTTTCAGTTCCAAAAGAGATCTGACTCCACTGTTCCGGTTTGCCTTTGTAATTAACCACTTTAAGGTTCTTGCAGCCATTAAATGCCCTGGATCTGATTGTTTTAACATTTTCAGATATTACAACCTCACTTAGCGAAGTAATTTTACTACAAAGTTGCATTGGTATGCATTCTACTGAATTTCCAAATTCAATTTTATAAATCGGGCAAAACATGAAGACCGTTGAAAAACCACCCAAGATGCTTGTTGGTGTTCGGGAAATCTCGCTTGATTTTGCATTATATAAAACCTCTCTGAGCGAAGTGCATTCTTTAAAAGGACACATTCTTAAATCTTTAACAGCTTCTCCTATGTAAAGCTTGTTCATTCCTGTACAACCGTAGAAAGAATAACCACCGATATATGTAACCGTATCAGGGATACTAACTTCTTTTAATCCACTGCAATTATAAAAAGCATAAGAACTTATTTCTTTGATATTGTTCCCCCAATCTATTGCGGTTATATCCTTGCAGCCTGCAAAAATTGCATATGGTATTGAATCGGTATTTTTAGGAATACGAACTGTACCGCTTAATAAATTTCCATTTATATACAAATTCTGAGCATAGATATTTGGATTTGCATATCTACTACCAAAACTAATTTTAAACCATTCCTCAAAAGTACCCTTATAGTTTATTTTTTTTAGATTTATACAATTGTAAAATGCATCTAAACCAAAGGAAGATACGTTTGCTTCTATATTTATATATTTAATACTTTGACATCCTGCAAAAGCATAACTTTTCACATTAGAATTAATATTAATCGTTTCAACAAGTGAGTTGTTTATATATAAATTATACTCACTGGTTATCTGACTTCCAATATTCAAAGACTGCCACTGATCAATCGTCCCTGCATAATATATATTAACTTTAGCCTCAGGGGGAAATGCTTGATCACCTATTTCCTTTATTGAACTTGGTAAATAAACATCTTTTACATTGACACAGCCGGAAAATGAATTTTTGCCTAACGTTGTATATCCTTCCGGAATAATTATTTTTTCGATGCCTTTTAAATACTCAGAATTTGAGAATGCACCTTCTGTAACTGCTCGATAGGGAAAATGTTCAGAAGAATCAAGTTTAATATATCTACAATATTGCAAGACACTATATCCATACAATACATCTATTTCCCCATCAACAACTTCATATTTACATTTCTCATAAGGGAATTTTTCACCACAAGATGAACACGCAAATATTACGTCATCATCCATTTCCTCATAAAAGGCAGTTGTATGCTTATGAATATCTTGCAGATTGTTGTCATCAGAAAGCTGTGAGAATTCCTTTCGGCTATGATAAGTAAACTCGGCGAATACTCTCAAAACTCTCTGAACATCCTCGCTTGTCCACGAGTTGCCAAATCCTAATTTTTCCAAAAAAATCGGAATTGAATCAATAGCGGAAACACTACCTATATTATTCGCATTCATTATTAATTCCAAAAGTCCCTGTTCAGTACCTATGTCTCTATTGTTAAGATAAGCCATATAATAATTATACGCCTTTAAAGTATTTGTGGCTGTAATTAAATAGTAGGTGTTAATTGTAACATAAACTGATTCTATTAATTTTTTCACCTTATCTACAAGCGATGTAACGTTATTATAACTCGACAAAACCATATCAATATTTTGAATTATCTCATCATTCTCCATATCAAACGCATAATATAAAACCTTTTTTATATATCCTTTAACTTTACCGAGTTCTGAATTAACAAGCTGTTGAGCACCGGATTCATCGTTACCGACTTTCTTTTGGAGAAAAGTAATCAGGTTGTTTGTTGCCTGAGAAGCATAGCTTGATTGTATGGAGGTTTGCTTATTGATAAAATATTCCGAAGTAATCAGAAAACAAAACTGTGCATATTCATATTCATCTGTTCCTTTTGTGAATCCGCCCGTCAGATACCTATAGATATCACCCATAGATCTCATATCATCGGAAACACGATCCGTTCTGACATTATAAATAAAGCCAATAAAAGAATTAGCTGTATTGCCGTCCATATATTTCAATCCATCGGTAAAAGTCGCTGAAAAATCATTTGCATCGGCGGCTTTTGTTTTTACCGAAAAATCTAAAATTGCCGTTGCACCGTTTTTAATGCAGTCAACCGGAATCATGCCAATCATTAATATAACCGTCAACAAAGCAGAAACAGTTTTTAAAATAAATTTCTTCATTTTTCAAATCATTCCTTCCAAAATAGCTCAATTAATATTTTATATTAACAAATAGCATTTTTCAACAGTGTGACAAAAATAACAAAAAAGTATTTTTTGTCACATTTTAATTTTTTTGTTTATAATGACGAAATATGACCGTTTTCGACATTTAAATAAAAGTCTCACAAAAATAAGCTCTGTGGAGACTTTCTCATCATTATATGCACAAAACAGCCCCCGAAGTTGAACTCCGGGGGCTTTGTATCATTTATGCTTGTCCGAAAACAAGGTTTATAGGACTGTGTTCAAGATTAGTCAGCAAGAGCTGCCTGAGCTGCTGCAAGACGAGCGATTGGAACACGGAACGGTGAGCAAGATACATAGTCAAGACCGATCTTGTGGCAGAACTCTACCGAAGAAGGATCTCCGCCGTGCTCGCCGCAGATACCGCAGTGGAGAGTCGGGCGAACTGCCTTACCCATCTTAACTGCCATCTCCATAAGCTTACCGACACCAACCTGGTCAAGCTTTGCGAACGGATCGAACTCATAAATCTTGTGGTCATAGTAAGAACCAAGGAACTTACCTGCGTCATCACGGCTGAAGCCGAATGTCATCTGAGTAAGGTCGTTAGTACCGAAGCAGAAGAACTCAGCTTCCTTAGCAATCTCGTCAGCTGTAAGAGCAGCACGAGGAATCTCGATCATTGTACCAACCTCATACTTAAGGTCGATGCCTGCTGCTGCGATCTCAGCGTCAGCTGTTGCAACAACTACGTCCTTAACGAACTTAAGCTCCTTAACCTCACCGGTAAGAGGAATCATAATCTCGGGAACGATATCCCAATCCGGATGAGCCTTCTTAACGTTGATAGCTGCACGGATAACAGCCTTTGTCTGCATCTTAGCAATCTCAGGATATGTGACTGTAAGACGGCATCCACGGTGACCCATCATCGGGTTGAACTCATGGAGAGCGCTGATGATAGCCTTGATGTCCTCAACGGACTTGCCCTGTGCATCTGCAAGAGCCTTGATGTCAGCTTCCTCAGTCGGAACGAACTCATGAAGCGGCGGATCAAGGAAACGGATTGTAACCGGGTTACCTTCAAGAGCCTCATAGAGCTTCTCGAAGTCGCCCTGCTGATACGGAAGAATCTTATCAAGAGCAGCCTCTCTCTCCTCGAGAGTATCTGCGCAAATCATCTCACGGAAAGCAGCGATTCTGTCTGCCTCGAAGAACATATGCTCTGTACGGCAAAGGCCGATGCCCTCTGCGCCGAGCTCTCTTGCCTTCTTAGCGTCTGTCGGAGTATCTGCATTTGTACGAACCTTGAGCTTTCTGTACTTGTCAGCCCACTCCATAACTCTGCCGAACTCACCTGCGATCTGAGCGTCAACTGTCGGGATGATACCGTCATAGATATTACCTGTTGAACCGTCGATTGAGATATAGTCACCCTCAACGAAGGTCTTGCCTGCAAGCTCGAACTTCTTGTTAGCTTCATCCATCTTGATGTCGCCGCAGCCCGATACACAGCAAGTACCCATACCACGAGCAACAACGGCTGCGTGAGATGTCATACCGCCACGAACTGTAAGAATACCCTGAGCTGACTTCATACCTGTGATATCTTCCGGAGAAGTCTCAAGACGAACAAGAACAACCTTCTCGCCTCTTGCAGCCCACTCTACAGCGTCCTCAGCTGAGAATACGATCTTACCGCAAGCAGCACCCGGAGATGCGCCGAGGCCCTTGCCCATCGGTGTAGCAGCCTTAAGAGCCTTAGCATCGAACTGGGGATGAAGAAGTGTGTCAAGGTTTCTCGGGTCGATCATCTTAACAGCCTGCTTCTCGTCGATCATTCCCTCGTCAACGAGGTCACAAGCGATCTTGAGGGCAGCCTGAGCTGTTCTCTTACCGTTTCTTGTCTGAAGCATGAAGAGCTTACCGTGCTCAACAGTGAACTCCATGTCCTGCATATCTCTGTAATGATCCTCAAGAGTATGGCAAACATCCTGGAACTGCTTGAAAGCCTCGGGGAACTTGTCAGCCATCTCGGAAATCTTCATCGGTGTACGAACGCCTGCAACAACGTCCTCGCCCTGTGCGTTTGTAAGGAACTCACCGAAGAGGCCCTTTGCGCCTGTAGCCGGGTCACGAGTGAAAGCAACACCTGTACCGCAATCGTCGCCCATGTTGCCGAATGCCATTGACTGAACGTTAACGGCAGTACCCCATGAATACGGGATATCGTTGTCACGACGGTAAACGTTTGCACGGGGGTTGTCCCATGAACGGAAAACAGCCTCAACAGCACCCATGAGCTGCTCTTTCGGGTCTGACGGGAAATCTACGCCGATCTTTGACTTGTACTCATCCTTGAACTGACCTGCGAGAACCTTGAGATCCTCAGCTGTAAGCTCAACGTCCTGAGTAACGCCCTTCTCAGCCTTCATCTTATCAATAAGCTCCTCGAAGTACTTCTTGCCGACTTCCATAACAACGTCGGAGTACATCTGGATAAATCTTCTGTAGCAGTCCCAAGCCCAACGCGGGTTGCCGGACATCTCTGCGATTGTCTCAACAACGTCCTCGTTAAGACCGAGGTTAAGAATTGTGTCCATCATGCCGGGCATGGAAGCACGAGCACCCGAACGAACGGAAACGAGGAGAGGATTCTTCTTGTCGCCGAACTTCTTGCCTGTGATCTCTTCCATCTTCTCGATGTAGTCCATGATCTGGCCCTTGATCTCATCATTGATCTTCTTGCCGTCTTCATAATACTTTGTGCAAGCTTCTGTTGTGATCGTAAATCCCTGGGGAACAGGAAGACCGATGTTGGTCATCTCTGCAAGGTTTGCACCTTTACCGCCGAGGAGATTACGCATGTCTTTGTTACCTTCGGAAAAAAGGTAAGTATACTTAGTTGCCATGGGTATTACCTCCGTTTTTAAAATATTACCTAAATTGTTAACAGCTATTGGGCAGAATAATCCCAATATCACGTTTCGTTATATTATAACATACGGGACAAACTATTGCTATACATTTTTGAGATAAATAAGCACAAATATAACCCGAAACTTTTGTGAATATTGTCGTAAAAAAAATGAAAAATTCTATTGTATTTCTTCCGATTTTCTGCAATAATTAGTATGTAGATTTTTATTCACTGAGGAGGTAATAAAATGAGTTCAAATTGTGCAGTTATTTTGGCAGCGGGCCAAGGCACACGAATGAAATCTTCAAAGCCGAAGGTTCTCGCCGAGGTTTTGTTTAAACCCATGATAGATTGGGTCACCGATGCGGCCGTTAATGCCGGCGTCGAGGATATTTGCCTGGTTACGGGCTTCAAGCACGAGATGATCGACGAGCACTTCGGCGGCAGATTCAAGACCGTCGAGCAGGCCGAGCTTCTCGGTACCGGTCACGCAATCATGCAGGCAAAGGATTTCATCAAGGAGCATATCCCGGGCAACGTGCTCGTTCTCAACGGTGACGCTCCCCTTATCCCTGCCGAAACGCTCAAAGCCGCTTTTGATTTTCATATGGCAGGCAACAATGCGGCAACGGTTATCTCCGCCAAGGTTGCCGATCCGTTCGGATACGGCAGAATAATCCGCTCAAGAGACGGCAAGCTCAAGAAGATAGTTGAGGAAAAAGAAGCTACACAGACCGAAAAAATTGTTAACGAGGTAAACTCGGGTGCTTATTGGTTCTCAAGCTCGGTTCTTCTCGAATCGCTTGAAGGCATCATTGAAAAGCACGACAAAAAGAACGACAAGGCGATTGAATATCACCTCACGGATGCGGTTGAGGTCATTCTCGAGAAGGGTCTCAACGCCGTCGCTTACGACGCAAGCTCACCGGATATCGTCCTCGGTGCAAACGACAGAGTTCAGCTCCAGCTGCTCAACGATATTGCTCGCAGGAACATTCTCAAAAAGCATATGCTCAACGGCGTTTCGATTCCGTGCGCAGACGGAGTTATCATCTCCCCCGACGCTAAAATCAAGGCCGACACAGAGATCCTTCCCGGCACGATAATCAAGGGCAAATCCGTTATCGGTGCAAACTGCGATATCGGTCCGAACAGCATAATTGAGGACAGCGTTATCGGCGACAACGTTTCGCTCAACAGCGTTCAGTGCTACAGTGCAGAGATCAAGAACGGCGCACACATGGGTCCGTTCGTCCGTGTACGTCCCGGTTCGGTTATCGGAGAGGGCGTCAAGGTCGGCAACTTCGTTGAATTCAAGAATTCGGTCATAGGCGACCATACAAGCGTCGCACACCTGACCTATATAGGCGATTCCGACGTCGGCAGCGGCGTAAACTTCGGCTGCGGCTGTGCAACCGCCAACTACGACGGCAAATCAAAGGCAAGAACAAGAGTCGGCAACAATGCGTTCATCGGCTGCGACACCTGCCTTGTTGCTCCCGTTCAGGTCGGCGACAATGCATACACGGCGGCAGGCTCGGTCATCACCGAGGATGTTCCGGACAATGCGCTCGCAATCGCAAGATCCAAGGAATCCGTCAAGAAGGATTGGGTCAAGAAAAAGAAGCCATACAGATGGCAGAAGTAAGAGGTAAGCTATGAACAATAAGATTTTAACAAGAATTATTTCGCTCTTCATGGCGGCAAGCGTTGTGCTCACCGTCGGCGGCTGCGGAAAGAAGGACAGCACTGCAAACGGCAATTCCGACGCTGATGCTGCCAACGGAACGACAAAAGAAAGCGTTCAGGAGGTAGTTGACGGAAAGGGTGCTCCGGTTCAGCCGAACGTTGACGAAAAGGCAAGCACGGCAGTCGTTAAGTACACCAAGGTCAACTCCGAGGGCAAGAAAGAGGACGCAACGACCGTTATCAACGTCAACAGTCCCATCATCAATGAAATTTCAATGAGCGCAAAGCTGAGTGATCAGTACAAGACGGACGCTCAGAAGCTGAACTTCGTCAACAGCGTCACAAGAAACAACGATATTGACAAGGACAAGGCCGAGGAAATTATCAAAAAAGCCGATGAATGGGTTGAATTCGGCTACACAGCCTATGTCGCAAACACAAGCGCAAAGCGACTTGTTACCGCTTTCCTTGAAATCGGAGGCAAGAACAATAACCTTGTTGTCAAGAAGAATCTTGACTGCGAATACGGTATCAAATCCGGCTCGGCAACGACCGTTTACATTTCCGGATTTGTAAACATTGAGAAATTCCCCGATGAGGAAGCAATCATCAAGGAGCTTAACAACATGAAAATCAAGCTGGTTTACACCCTCACCGACGACAGCGTAACGGATATCGAAAACTGGGACGAGGTTGACCAAAAGACAATGGATGTCAAATTCGGCTGATAAAATAAATATAAAACATATTTGTCGTATTGAGGTCAGCGCTTCAATACGACAATTTCCTGAGGTGCAAAATGTTCTTTAAAAGAAGCAAGGGAATTGCACCCGGCCCGATCGAATTTCTCATCGTCGGCCTCGGCAATCCCGGCAAAAACTATGAATTCACACGACACAATGCGGGCTTTCTGACACTCGACCACATTGCAAGCGAGCTTGACACGGAGATAACAAATCTCAAAAACAATGCTCTTGTCGCAGACGTTGTTATCAACGACCACAGATGCCTGCTCGTCAAGCCGCAGACGTTCATGAACAACAGCGGCACGGCGGTTAGGGATATTGCGAAGTTCTATAAGATTCCGCCCGAAAAGATAATCGTGATTTTTGACGATATCTCCCTCCCCTGCGGCAAGCTGAGAATCAGACGCAAGGGCACGGACGGCGGCCACAACGGAATCAAGAGTATAATCTATCATCTCAATTCCGACCAATTCCCGAGAATCAAGATCGGCGTCGGCGCAAAGCCGAACCCGGAATATGACCTCGCCGATTGGGTACTTTCAAAGTTCGGCAAGGACGATATGGAACAGCTCAAATCGGCCATAACAAAGGCGACAGAGGTTCTTCCGTTCATTCTCGACGGCGACATTGACAAGGCAATGAATAAAGCAAATTAAAATGCGGACGGCTTCGGCTGTCCGTAATTTTTATGGGAACATATGGGTACAACAATGAGTATTGCAACCTACGGTTAGATTTTTAAAGCGGCATATTTCGTAGCGGTCGATGACCACATCGACCCCAAGACTTGCAGAAACCAACCAAGGCTTCTCCTTGAGGAGAAGCTCCGTCGTAAGACGGTGATGAGGTGGAAA
>CALBHM010000202.1 GCA_937892835.1 uncultured Ruminococcus sp.
CTTGAGCAGCAAAACGCCGATCAGAAAAAGGAATCCTGCCATGCGCTCGTTATAAGAGAACAGAATCCTTGTCATCCAGTCATATGTCAGAACAATCAGCACTGTCATTATGCATGATGCGATTGCCATAGCCATGAAACCGTTGCCGATTATTCCGTAGAACAGTGCCGCCAAAACGGGAGTTGCAACAACATAGGTCTGATTGCCGAATATCCAATCCTTCGGGAAAACAGACTTTGCTTTCCACGCTTCCTTGGCATAATTGATATCGTTATATATATCTCCGTCATAGTATTCCGGATTGCAGCTGAGATTAACATAAAAAACCAATCCGATAAAAGCCAAAAGCAAAACAGTCAGAATGACAGAAAAAATTTTTTCATTTTTATTTTTTCCTTTCATAAAAATCATTCTTCCTTTCTGTCCGGATTTGTCAAGTCAGCCTTCTGCTTCGGATAAAAGCTTTTCCGACACCTTGCAAACATTCTTCGATAATTTGCAAAGATAGCGATCCTCATATTTGCCTATTATATCAATTTCAATTCCGTGGCTATCACAAAACATCTTTGCATTTTCATAGTTTTCCGAATTCAAAACATACAGACTTTTTTCATCGTCTCTCAGCTTATAATTATCCTTTATATGCAGATAATTAATTGTTACGCCCTTTTCCCAATCTTCGGCCTTTGCGAGCTGAACAGGATAGATTTTGTCTCCGGAAGCTACAACAACATTTTCTCCGGTCACGTCTCCCCAGCTCAGTCCAAAGACGAAATACAGTGTATCATAGCCATTATCCGTCATATATTTTGCGATTTGATATGTTGAAGTGTCCGGGTTTTTATCCGCTTTTATCTCATTCCAAGTTCCGACGCCCTTAAGCACAATGAGAGCAGTGAAAAGAAGAGCAACTATACTTTCGGGAATTAAACAATATTTGCCAAACTTTTTGATTATCGTTGCAACGGAATTTGCAAGGAATGGGAATATCATAAAATAATATATTGTCTTGCAACCCACCGACGTAAACACACTTACGCCGAGGACACTTGCGCAGCTGAAAAACAGCAAAATGCTCAACGAAAAAATATCCTCTTGGCAAGCCTTGCTCTTAATAAAATCAACAATATTTATAATGAATCCAATCAATAATATTGCAAGAACAAAAATCGGGAAAACAGCGTTTATCATTGCATTTGATGAATCCATAAGCTCAAAGCTGCCGACGATACCATACTCAAACTCAGAAATTATTTTACTGATTATCTGCTTTAGGTCAAATAAGAATTCCAATCCGCTGTCGCCGTATATAGTTGTCTGCTGCAACGGTAAACTTTTTGCAAATATAATTCCGCCTAAGTTGGCAGCCGAAGCAATCAACGTAAAAATAATCGAGGAAAAAGACAAAATCTTTTTATCTCTTATCAAAACAATTATCGTCATCAAAATTTCGCACACGATCAGCGGCAGGGTCATGATTACGGTTTGCCTGAGGCTTTGCATACCTGTCGCAAAGCTGAGCAAAACGCCGATAACCGCCATCGGGATATGTTTTGATTCGAATTTTTTCTGACGAATTCTTATGTAACAGCCGTAGACAATGAACGCCGTAATCATATAGCAAGAATAATAGCTTGCCATTGTGAAAAGTATTTGCGCTCCCCTTGCGCCGGAAGCGATATGCGCTTTTATGAGAATCACTCCAACCATTGCAAGGAAACCCGAGGCACGTTCATTATAGTTAAAAACGGTTTTCATCATCCAATCGTATGTGAGAACAATTAACACGCTCATCACACAGGATGCAATACCCATTGCGAGAATACCGTTATGGGTGATTCCGTAAAAAACTGCCGCCAAAACCGGCGTCGCAACAATATAGAGCTGATTTCCGAACAGCCAATCCTTTGGAAAAAGAGACTTCGCTTTCCACGCCTCTTTTGCATAGCTTATATCAGCATAGATATCTCCGTCATAGTATTCGGGATTGCAGCTCAAATTGACAAAAAAGACAAGTCCGAGAAAAGCCAAAAGCAGAATTGTCAAAACAACAGAAAGCGTGATATCGCTTTTCTTTTTCTCTTTCAATCGAAGCATTCGGCTTCCTCCTTTATTTAAAGGTTTTGTTGTCCTTTGTAATCAGCTTTCTGCGAACAATGTATACCATCTCATGCTCAACACCGATTTGCTTTTCAAGTGTTTCAACAAGCAATGTCGGATTGAGGTTGTTCGCATTTCCTGCGGCGAGAACACATTGTAAATTCACAATATTATCCGCCGTTGAAAATTTCAGGTCATAAATATAATCTATCAGATTAATTTGTTTCATTACCTTCCTGTGACCCTTTTTGCCTCTCTTTTCAGCGAGCAATTCTTCGCCCTCGGCAAGAGATTGGGCTTTTTCGGCAAAAAGCTTTGCCGTCTCGGCATTCTTATAGATAAGCTTCACGAAATAAAGCGCCTTTTCAATCTCTTTTGCGTCATAGAGCGGAGCTGAAACCGAAAGGATTTTAACGCCCTCCGGAAGGACTGCGTTAAGTCTGTTCATTATCTCCTCGTCTGTGATATCGCCCTCTATGCGGATATCCATGTATTCGCAATCGCTCGACTGGCCGAGGGAAAGCGGCAATGCAAAGGTCAGATACGGATGAGGATTAAAGCCCTCAGTATACCACATCGGCAGCTTCGCACGTCTGACCGCACGGGTCATCATTCGGTTTATATCAAGGTGGGAGATATAAATCGCCCTGCCTGTTTTCGAAAAATTAAGCCTCACTGCGCGCATCGCATTTACCTCCGTTAAGTCGGTTTGCTCCGCAACCTGCACATTTAATTCTGCAATGCGGAGTTGTGACGCTTTCGTGCGCCTTTTTGTTCTCATTCATCAGAAATTTTTTGCTTATGCCGTAGTCTAAATGATCCCACGGGAGAATCTCATCAAAATCACGACGGCGGTTGGCATAAAAGCTCGGGTCAAGTCCCGCTTCGTCAAAAGCCTCCATCCATTTGTCGAAATCAAAATGATCATCCCAGCTGTCAAATTTACAACCCTTTTTCCATGCCAGTTCCAAAACCTTTGAAAGGCGGCGATCACCTCTTGCAAACACGCCTTCAAGGAAGCTCGTCGGAGTAAGGTGAGTTGAAATTCTGATCTTCTTCGTCGTAACACTTGCATATAAATGCTTTTGTTTTTCTTCAAGCTGCTCCATGGTGTCCTGCGGCTCCCACTGGAACGGAGTGAAAGGCTTCGGCACAAACGAAGATGCGCTTATGCTTACCTGCACTCCCTTGCCCTTAGGTCTGTCCGGATTCCGGTAGAATTCGTCAACGACCTGCTGTCCGAGCTGAGCAATTCCAGCAACATCATCAAGCGTTTCTGTCGGCAAGCCAATCATAAAATACAGCTTGACGGCGGTCCATCCTCCCGAGAAAGCCATATTCACGGTTTTC
>CALBHM010000203.1 GCA_937892835.1 uncultured Ruminococcus sp.
CAACGTGGGCGTGGTTGCCGTTCCCGATAGCAGAATTGACGCACTTGCAAAAATGTATAACCCGGTAAAGATTACTCCGGCAGTTATCGAATTTGTCGACATTGCAGGTCTTGTTAAGGGTGCATCAAAGGGCGAGGGTCTCGGCAACAAGTTCCTTTCGCACATTCGTGAGACGGACGCTATAATTCATGTTGTACGCTGCTTCGAGAATGACGATATCATTCACGTTGAGGGCAGTGTTGACCCGGCAAGAGACATCGAGACTATAAACTTTGAGCTTATTTTCTCGGATATCGAAATGGTTGATCGCCGCCTTGACAGAACAATGAAAGCAATGAAAGGCGACAAGAGTCTTGCGAAAGAGGTTGAATTCCTTAAGAACCTCAAGGCTCACCTTGAAAGCGGCAAATGTGCAAGGAGCTATGATTGCGACGATGACGAAAAGGCAGTTCTCAATGACATGGCTCTGCTTACATCAAAGCCTGTTATCTATGCATGCAACATGAGCGAGGACGACTTTGCAAATAATATTGAAGAAAACGAGAGATACCGTGCGGTTTGCAAGATTGCAGAGGAGGAAGGCTCACAGACTCTCCCGATTTGCGCCGAGATGGAAGCCGAAATTGCAAGCCTCAGCAAGGAAGAAAAAGAAATGTTCCTTGCAGACCTCGGCATTGAGCAGGGTGGTCTTGATCTTCTCATTCAGCGCAGCTACGACTTGCTTGGACTTATCTCGTACCTGACGGCAGGCCAGCCCGAGGTTCGTGCATGGACGATTAAAAAGGGTACAAAAGCTCCGCAGGCGGCCGGAAAGATACATTCCGACTTTGAAAAAGGCTTCATCAGAGCCGAGGTCATCAGCTTTGATAATCTTATGGAGTGCGGCTCACTTGCCGTTGCAAGAGAAAAGGGTCTTATCCGTTCCGAGGGCAAGGAGTACGTCATGAAGGACGGCGACATTGTTCACTTCCTTTTCAATGTTTAATTGAATATTCACGGCAGCCGCAGGAATGCGGCTGTTTTTTTATATATAAAATCAGCCTCCCGAAATCAATCGGGAGGCTGTGTATCATATTGAATTTATGATTTCATGTTAATGCCCTTGCTCTCAAGCTTTGCGATAAGGTCATTGACTATTGCCATAACCTCGTCCTTAACAAGAGTTCTGTCAGGATGTGAGAATACAATTCTTATCGTAATCGACTTGCCGCTTGCATCCTGATAGGTATCAACAACCGAGGTCTTTTTGATAAGCTCGGAATTGATAAGCTCAATCGCTTCTTTAATCGGCTTGAATGTATCCGTAACAAAGGTTACGTCAACCTCGATTGACGGATACTTTGAAGCCTCGGTATATTTGATGCCTGCATTTTCGACCGCAACAAGGTCCTTAACGTCCATCTCAAGGAAAACAACGCTTGCCTTCTTATCGATATTTCTGAGAACCTCAGGGTGAACAACGCCGATAACACCAAGCTCCTTGCCGTCACAAACGATTGCGTTATAGTTCTTCGGGTGAATATAGTTGAGCTCGGTGCTCTTTGCCTTGAACGAAAGGCTCTTGTGCTTAATATCGTCAACAACAACCGAAATCATGTTGATAAGCTTGAAATAAAGCTCCTCTGTTGTCTCGGTCTTGCTGTAGAGCGTAATTGCAAGCTTCTTGTGCTCACGGCAGAGATTATTCTCGTCAACGCCGTCAACAACACGTCCGATTTCAAAGATTCCGAACGACGGTGCATAGGAAGAATTCGATTTAACCTGGCAAAGCTGGGTCGGGATAATTGACTTTCTGATTGTTTCAATATTCGGGTTGGTTGCATTGGCAAGCTTAATGTTCGGCTCAGTTGCAATACCGAGCTTCTTGTACTCGTCGGTGTACTCCCAAATATATGAATGAACCTCATGAAGTCCGAATTCCTTGACAAGAATATCTTTCACCTTGTCCTCAATGCTCTTCTCTGCGAACGGACGAACAGGATAAAGCGGAGCTGTCGCCGTATGAATGTCAAAATTATCGTAGCCGTAGATTCTTGTGATTTCCTCAATAATATCAGCCTTAAGCGTAACGTCCTTTGTTGCTCTCCAGCTCGGAACGTCAACGGTGAAGTTATCGCCGTCAAGCTTAACCTTGAATCCGAGTGCAGTAAGCGTTTTAACAATCGTATCATTGTCAATCTCAATACCCGTGTAGCGATCAACAAATTTCTTATCGAAGCTGAGCTCAACATCGTCAAACTTGTGAGCATACTCATCCGTAAGGCTCGATGTTACCTTTACGCCCGAATCGTAGTCGCTGAGAAGCTTAACAAAACGAGCAACGGCGGTAACAGTCATTTCAGGGTCAAGGCTCTTTTCATAACGCATGGAAGCGTCGGTTCTGTGAGCGAGGCGAGCCGAAGATTTTCTGACAGAAACAGCGTCGAACGTTGCGGATTCAAGTGTGAGCGAATGTGTATCGTCAACAATTTCCGAATCGAGGCCGCCCATGATACCTGCGATTGCAACAGGTGTGTTGTCGTTGCAAATCATGAGTGTGTTTTCGTCAATATGTCTTTCAACACCGTCAAGGGTCTGGAACTCAAACGGAGTATCAAATCTCTTGATTCTGATTTTCTCAACCTTTCTTGAGTCGAAAGCGTGCATCGGCTGACCCATTTCAAGCATGAGATAGTTAGTCAGGTCAGCAAGGAAGTTAATGGCTCTCATTCCGCAGTAATAAAGACGGATTCTCATATTAGCCGGGCTGACGTTTCTTGTAATATTCTCAAACTGAAGACATGAATATCTGTAGCAGAGGGGATCCTCAATCTTCATGTCTACCTTCGGCAAATCCTTGTATTGAGCGAGGTCAACAGTATCAAGCGGCTTAAGCGGTCTGCCTGCAAGTGCGGCAAACTCTCTTGCAATTCCGTAATGACCCCAAAGGTCGGGACGGTTTGTCAGCGACTTGTTATCAACCTCAAAGATTATATCATCAATAGCGAAAACATCCTTGATGTCTGTGCCGTTTGCAAGGCTCTCGTCAAGGTCCATAATGCCCGAGTTGTCGTCGCTCATGCCGATTTCTTTCTCGGAGCAGCACATGCCGTTTGACATATAGCCTGCAAGCGGTCTCGGTGCAATTTCAATCTCGCCGAGCTTTGCACCAACCTTTGCAAAGGCGGTTTTCATGCCGACTCTTACGTTCGGTGCGCCGCAAACAACGTCTGTGAGCTGACCGTTGCCTGCGTCAACCTTGAGAAGATGAAGCTTCTTTGACTCGGGGTGTTCCTCGACGGATTTAATCTCAGCAACAACGATTCCGCTGATGTCGCTGCCCTTATAGAAAATTTCGTTTTCAACCTCGGCGGTGGACAGGGAGAACTGATGAATAAGTTCATTGATGTCAAGACCGGAAAGGTCGACGAAATCTTTAATCCAGTTAATTGAAATAAACATTGCTCTGCCTC
>CALBHM010000204.1 GCA_937892835.1 uncultured Ruminococcus sp.
ATTGTCTATCGACCAATCCAGCATAATGTTAATAAGCTCATTGCGTGAACGGTTGGTTTCCTGTGATAAAGCGTCGAGCTTTTTGGAGGTCTCTTCTTTGATTCGAATGGAAAAAACCTTGTATCCGTCATCTCCCCTAAGCTCCCTTTTTTTAATAACCAGCTTTTTGTCCATAATATCACCACATAAATTATAACATTAGTAATTCTTTCATGACAAAATTAATTGGGCAAAGGGAAAGATACTATATAAAAAACAACGAATTCCGAAAAGCTGGAATTCGTTGTTTTTTATTAAAACATTTCGATTATATCGCCTATCCACGGAAAAGCCATTGCAAAAAGATTGCCGACGGCAATTACGCAAACCGCAAAAAATGTCATTATCATTTGCCAAAACATTTTTATCCAACCTCCTTATTTGTATTTTAGCATATTATGTATACTTTTTCAATATTCACAGAATAAAAAAATTGAGACCCGAGCCGCTTTGCAGGCATATAATGTAACAGGATGTTAAAAATAAGGTCAACGGATATTGATTCACGGTGACATCCTGTCCGCAGAAAGGCCGCAATCGCAAAATATCCGTTTAATATACTATGCCGACGGTCAAAAGGATATCCGCCGTCGGCAAATAACCGATTGACATAATTCCTCCAATGAGATAAACTATAATTAATAATACAGAATCTATTCGGAGGATTAGTTATGAACAAAGAAGCAATCAAACGTTCGTTTCGTATAATAAAGAGAAAAAAATGGCCAATCGCTCTTGCAGTTGTGATTGTAATTGCGGCAATAGCAAGTCCGATAATATCAAGTGCCGTCGCCTCTCATAAACGATACATGGCCAAAAGTCCGATTGCTCTTTCAAGCGTCTATGTAAAAAAAACAGATCAAAACAAGATTAACCTTATCGCTCACCGTGGATTTTCGTGTCAAGCACCGGAGAACACGATTGCAGCTGCAAAAAAAGCCGCAGAGTATGGCTTTGACACGGTTGAAATCGACGTCAGACAAAACGCCGACGGAGTATGGGTCGTTTCTCATGATGCAGATATCAAAGGCATGACCGACAAAAGG
>CALBHM010000205.1 GCA_937892835.1 uncultured Ruminococcus sp.
AGGGATATATTTTTTGCTCATTTCAGGCATACGGACACATCCTTTCTCTTTGCTAATCAACTTCAATTTCTTTGATGTTCACTTCGTTACCCGTGATAAGGTAAGTATTTTCGCTTCCGCAGTGGGGGCAGATTTTGCCAAACTCAACCGTCGGATAATTATTTTCGCAGTCCTGACAGAATGTGACGGCAGGTATTCTCTCAATAACCAGTTCACAATCGGTCAGCATCTCGTTCCTTTTGCAGTTCCATTTCCACACGTCGGCAAGATATTCGGGAATTACCGTCGAAACCTCGCCGATTTCAAGAACAACCTTGCGAATGTGTTCCGCCTCGTTTTCGACGGCAATCTTTTCAACGCTGTCGGCGATGTGGAAAACAACCCCTAATTCATGCATCAGATTCCCTCCGACTTAATTTTGCCAAGCCTTGACTTTTTCTCTGAGAAAATCGGCGAGAGAATCAATACCTTCACCCGTCTTTGCCGATATCGGGAAAATCTTGATATTCGGATTGCGTTTGCGTGCGTATTCCTCAACCTTTTGCATATCAAAATCAAAATAGGGGAGCACGTCGATTTTATTGACAATCATAACGTCGCAAACCTCGAAAACGAGCGGATATTTGAGCGGTTTGTCGTGTCCCTCGGGGACCGAGAGAATCATCATGTTGAGTGCCGCACCTGTGTCAAACTCGGCAGGGCAAACAAGATTGCCGACGTTCTCCAGCACAACGAGGTCAAGACCGTCCGTGCCAAGCTCTTTAATACCCTGGCGTGTCATTTCGGCGTCAAGGTGGCACATACCACCCGTGTGAAGCTGAATGACCTTTGCACCTGTGTAGGATATTGTCTTGGCGTCAACGTCGGAGTCGATATCCGCCTCCATAATGCCGATTTTTGTATCTACTTTCAGGTTATCAATCAGTTTTGTGAGCGTCGATGTCTTTCCCGAACCGGGGGAGGACATAAGATTGACAAGAAGCGTTTTTTTTGCTTTCATTTGTGTGCGAAGCTTTTCGGCGTCCTTGTTATTATCCTCAAAAACGCTTTGCTTAACTTCAATGACTCTGTAATTGTCCATTTTACCACTCCCGACAATTATATTTATAATTTTATTATACATATTTATCGAGCTATAGTCAATCGGAAAGAATTAGACTCTAATGACTTTTTGTATATTTTGTAGAAAAAATGGCTGTTGACTTATATTTTATTATCGTATATAATTAAAATATAAAGTCTAAGATAAAATCTCGGAGGTAGATATCATGGCATGTTTTGTAGTTCCCGTTGCCGAAGCGGTTGTTGTGTCGGCTGTTTATGCGGCGGTTAAGGTAAAAGAAAAGAAATACACACTTGTGCATGCAGACAATTCCGAACGCTTTGAAACGGAGAATAAACACATGTTTTCCAAAAAGCTTGCATGGCTTATGAAGCTCCTTTTCGGCGGATCGTTCCTGCTTGCATTCGAGCATTTGTGGCACGGTGAAATCGTTCCGTGGGCACCGTTCTTGACCGCGGCCTCCGATCCCGGAGACAGGGCGCAGATGCTTCATGAGATGTCAACCGTCGGTGTTATGATGGCTGTTTCCGTAACGGCATTGTGGGCAGCCATGGTCGTTATCTCTTATTGTGTTGAAAAGAAAAATGCCGAGACTGTGCAGAAAATCGAGGAAGTATAATTATGACGCTTCTTATTTCACTCTTTGCGGCGGTAATTTCAACAGCCGTTTGGTATTCAAGCGAAAAGGCTCGCAGAATGAAGGTCGGCATGCTTTGCTGGATGTTTTGGGGCGCATCGGTCATGTGGCTCGTTGACGCTGTATTTGAGTTCGTCGAGCTGAAAGCCGAGTATTTTACACCGTTGCCTTCAGACATGCTCAATGACACATTCCTCGGACTTTCCGTTGCGGCACTGGCTATGACTGTTTGGATAATTTATCTTTTGATAAAAGACCCGGACGGTGTAATAAAGAAAAAATAATCAAAAGGCGGCAGTTCACAGACGAGCTGTCGTTTTGTTTTGCAATGATTCTTGATAAAGATAAACAAAGATGATATAATAACCCGACGAATAAAAGAGGTGGTAGTGTGAAATTCAAAAATGTTCTGCTTGCGAGCGACTTTGACGGAACGCTTGCCGACAGCAGCGGTAAAATCCCCGAAGACGTTATTTCTGCAATAAAATATTTCATGTCCGAGGGCGGCAGATTCACTGTCTGTACGGGCAGAATTTACCAGGGTTTTCACCTTTACAGCGAGGAATATATCAACGCTCCCGTGCTTCTCGGCAACGGCGCAATGGCTTATGATTATAAAAATAAAGAGATTGCTTTTAATGATGCGATTGGTGACGAGGGGATAGCTCCGGTTGGGGATATTATTTCGCATTTTCCGTCCGTGGCGGTCGAAACGTATAATTTCGATAAGGTTTGCAGCATAAACGCAGGCGAGGACAGCATACATCATTTCACAAGCATGGGAATTGATTTCACGGAGATTGTCAATCCCGAGCAAGCTCCGAGACCTTGGACAAAGGTTATGATTTACGCTCACGGCTGTTCCTCAGAGGTGCAAAAGCTACTCGACAGGCACGGAGAGGTTAACTATTTGAAAACGACAGGTGACTACATAGAAATTCTCAAAAAGGGCGTTGATAAGGGCAGAGGACTTTTGAAGCTCGGAAAAATGCTCAACTGTGAGCCTTGCGATATTTATGCCGCAGGCGACGGCTACAATGACGTTGATATGCTCAAAGCGGCAGCGAGGGGCTTCGTACCCGAGAACGGCTCGCAGGAGGCACTGGCGGTTGCCGATTATATTACACGAACGAATGACGACGGCTGTATCGCCAATGCGATTGAAATTCTCGATTCAATTTATTGATATAAAAATCCGGCATCGGTTGACCTTTGAAAAGGTATTAACCGTGCCGGCTTTTTTGTGGAAAATGATTTTAAATAAACGCTCGCATTTCAACGAACCACTTGCCGTCGTCAACGAAGAAATCACGGGTCTGCCCTTGAATTACGAGGGTGTATTTCGTTGCTCTGCCGCCGGAACGGACAGGAGTGCGGGCAGCGTTTCCATTCAGAATATTTGCGCGTGCAGCGCCTACCAATATGTTCCCTTCTCCCTGCGT
>CALBHM010000206.1 GCA_937892835.1 uncultured Ruminococcus sp.
AAAGGAGCGTCGATTTACCTATACCCGGGTCGCCGCTGAGAAGCACGAGCGAACCCTTGACTATTCCGCCGCCGAGTACTCGGTCAAGCTCCTCAAGACCCGTCTTGTGGCGAACCTCGCCGTCGCAGCTTATATCGTTTATCATCTGAACATTTGAAGTAAAACCGACCGGAGCGGTTCTTCCTGCGGCCTTTGTCTTTTCGGGAGCTTTGAACACCTCTTCCATTGTGTTCCACTCGCCGCAGCCCGGGCAGCAGCCGTACCATTTGGCACTCTCATGTCCGCAGGCCGAGCATACATATAAAGTTTTGGCTTTCTGTGCCATTTAATCACCTCATTGGCAACTGCCGATTCAATCAGCAATTACTCAGATATTTTAACAGTCCGTCTGCAATCAAAATTGCAAGCTTCATTCTGTAGCTTTCGTCTTTAAGCTTTTTCACCTCGTCGGAATTTGAAATGAATCCGCATTCAACAAGTACGGCCGGAATTTTCGCATGATAAAGAAGATAAATTCCCGAGCCGGATTTTTTCACAACCCTGTCGTTCTTAGGCTGCAGGATTGAGGTTATCGAGGTCTGAATCGCTTCGGCAAGCTCCTTGCTCTTCCCATTATTTCCGGAATAAAAAACCTGCGTGCCATGCTGTGAGGAATCCTCAAATTTATTCTGATGCACGCTTATGAAAACAGCGTCGGGGTTCTTCTGCATAATGTCAAAGCGGTTATGAATATCCGAAACCTTTCTTTTCCTTAGAGAATCAAGTCCGTCGTCACATGTCATGACATCCTCCGTCCTTGTCATTATAACATTAAAGCCGTAAAATTTCAAAATCTTTTCAAGCTTCAATGCAATGTCGAGATTAATGTCCTTTTCCACAGTTCCGTCAATTCCAATCGCACCGCCGTCATCGCCGCCGTGTCCGGCGTCAACAATTATTGTTTTCTGCCCGACTGGCTTTGAAGAAGCCTCTGTTGCGGAAGAATTAGCCATGAATGTAAGATAAAGCATTGCGGATAATATAATAAGGAACGCAGTTATTATTGCGATAATACTCTTTTTGCCGATTTTCACATTATCACCCCATACATAAAAAATATGCAATCGGTGAATGAACTATGAAAAAAATTGCGAATCCCCTGCTCGGAATTCTGACAGGCATTGTAAATATTTTAATCGGCTCGTGCGGCGGAATCGTGGCTGTTGAAGCCTTGAAGCTTCGAGGAACGGATCAGACAAAGTCGCATGCCACGGCGATAGCGATAATTCTGCCGCTGACGGTAATCAGTGCGGCAGGATATCTCTTAAAAGGTCAGGTCAGGCTCAGCGACAGCTATGTTTACCTTATTCCGGGTCTTGTCGGCTCGGTGATAGGCTCGCTTTTGCTCCCGAAAATACCCAAAAAGGTGCTGAGCAAGGTATTTTCGATATTTATAATCTACGCAGGAATCAGGATGCTGATGAAATGACACTTGATATTATTGCCGGAATCGTCTCGGGGATTCTCGGCGCAATGGGCTTCGGCGGAGGCGGAATACTCATCCTCTACCTCACGCTATATAAGGATATGCCGCAGGCGGTTTCGCAGGGAATCAATCTTTTATTCTTCATTCCCTCGGCCATATTGGCGATTATTTTCCATATTAAAAATAAATTAATTGATAAAAAGGCCGCATTGATCTACATCGGCTACGGTCTTATCGGCGTTGCGCTCGGATTCCTCCTGCTCAACCGTCTTGAAGATAAGACTTTGAGAATAATTTTCGCAATAATTCTTATTCTCGTCGGCGCAAAGGATTTATTGCTGCCTGTAAAGAAGAAAAAGTTCTGATGAAATTCACCTTGTGCGTAAACTCCTTCTGAGCAGCAGGCTGAGGAAGTAAAATTATATCGGACTTTAATCTTTATCCCCTCCGTCGTCAAGGACGACACCTCCCCTTGATTCAACCAAGGGAGGCTGATTAAACTCTGCACTGAAAGTATTTTTATTAGACTGTCTCGGTGCTAGACCACATTGCACCCTGCGGAAAAATTTGAAAAAGAACAATTCGTAGGGGTCGATAAAAAACCGTGGGCGCCCCTTTAGGGGAGCTGTCAGCGCAGCTGACTGAGGGGTTTATTTTAAGAGAAAAGATAAAAAGTGAATAGTGAAAAGAAGCAGTGGCATTGCGTTGCAAAGCATTAAAAAACAAACCATTTCTCTTCTTTTTTCTCTATTCTCTTTTATCTAAAATAATAACCCTTCCGTCACTCCACCTCCCCTGCAGGGGAAGCAAGACCGTTTTTCTGCACCATGGGATTTTCAATCTGACTTCTTAAGTGCAAAAATCAAGCAATCATCTTTTCAGCATAAAGACCTTATCAAACAGCGTTTTCAGCAAAGCTCCGATATAAAATCCGATAACATTGAGAATCACGTCGTCAATATCGGGGTGACCCATGCCAAAATAATACTGCGAAATTTCTATTGCCGAGCTTAAAGCAAAAGGCAGAAGAACAAGAACAATTTTCAATCCTCCCCTGTTGAGCCTGTGACAAAGCAAATATCCGAGCGGAATAAAAATCGCAATATTGCCGAAGAAAAGCACAAGCCTTTCATAGTCGAAAGCTCCCGAAAAGAAAGTTGCCTTGAAAACATCAAGAGGATCAAGGTTCGGCTCAACACGCACTCCTCCGGGAATCCTGCAAATAAAAAAGCAATAAGCAAGAACGGCAATATAGAATAAAGTAAAAGCGACAGAAATGACCGAATAGAATTTTTCGTATTGTTCGGTTATTTCTGCGTCCTTTTTTATAAATGCTTTGATTCGCTGATATGCAGTCACAACAATCAGCACAATAAAAACCATCCCGATACTGTCATAATAAAACATATAGTGCCACGCTGAATTAAAGATAAAAAAAGTACCTTTAACAATCATCTGAGCTACGACGGCATATGCGACCCAAAATGCGGCGGATATGCTTGCCGAAACAGCAAGAACAGGCATTTTTATTTTAGCAAGATCGGCAGCGGCAGTGAAAATCAGCGAGAGAGAAAAAGTCAATATAATCTGAAATGCAAGCTTTCCCGTGAATTGCATGCCGGCATAAGCCGAGATCAGCATGTATCCGACCGAGAAAATTCCCGACAAAACTGTTTTGATCATATTGTCAGATCTTTCTTGCATTTTTATTTCTCCTGTAATCAAGATAGTCCTGCAAAATTATAACTGCGGCAACCGCATCAACAACATTTTTTCGTTTCTTACCTCTGACGTTGTTGTCACTTAAATACATATGGGCGGAAACCGTCGTAAGCCTTTCGTCCCAAAGGTCGGATTCGACACCCGTTGCTTCGGTAATTTTCTTTGCAAAATCGGCACATTTCCGAGCACGCTCACCTGCCGATGAATCCATATTCTTCGGATAGCCGACAACGATAAGCTCCGGCTTATGGATTTTGACAAGCTCAGTTATTCTATCAAGAACCTTAGGCTCGTAACTTTGCTTAATCACTTCAACGGGATGAGCCAAACTTTCAAGGCGGTCGCATAGTGCTATGCCCGTCCTCGCATCACCGTAATCGACAGACATAATAACCATGCAACCGCCTCCGTGTTATTTTTTATTAATCTTCGCCACCGTTATTACCCGCTGCAGCCGAAGAGGTTGACGGCGGACTTGATTGAGTCGGAGTAGCCTCTTCTTCATCGTCATCATCGTCGTCATCTGAATATGATGAGTAGTAATGACCTGTGCAGTATTCCGGAACATTGTCCTTCTTATACCAGCCGGTGGCCGTTGAATAGCAGCTTGATGAAGCAAGCTTACCGGTTTCGGTACAGTACTCCTTCTGAACCGCTCCGTCAAGGTCCTCAAAGTCCTTATCCGGAAGATCCTCGTGAATTGCATCAAATACCGTTTTATGAACAGCACCTGCCGGGTTGCCCCATGTGCTGATGTATTCGGGGATATCGTAGCCGTACCAAACAGCGGCAACATAATAAGGCGTTCCGCCGACAAACCACTTATCGTTGTTGTCATCGGTTGTACCTGTCTTTGCAAAGGTGTCAAAGCCGCTTGTCTTGTAGCTTGAACCGGTACCGTAGGAGCTGGTGGTAACGGTCATAAGAAGATGCCTCATAACCTCGGCTGTGCCTGTGGAAATTATCTGCTCGCCCTTATTCTCTCTGTTGTCAATGAGAACCTTTCCGTTGGCATCCTCAATATAGTAGAACGAATAAGGCTTGTAATAGTAACCGCCGTTGCCGAAAGCAGCATAAGCTGCAGTCATTTCAAGCGATGTTGTGCCGTAAGTCATCGAACCGATGGCAAGCGGAGCGGCACTTTTGTCAGAATCCTCAACAGCCGTTGTGATATGATACTTATTTACAAGATAGTTATAGGATTCGTTGATACCGATCATGTTGATAATAATTCTTGCCGGGATAGTGTTGAGAGACCTTGCAAGAGCGTTCTGAACGGTTACGTTGTATCCGGAGCCGTATCCGCCGTCGGCATTATGGGTTCTCCATCCGCCGTAGCTGACGGCAGAGTCAAGAAGGTAA
>CALBHM010000207.1 GCA_937892835.1 uncultured Ruminococcus sp.
CAAAATTATGAGAATGCGAAGAAAAAAGAATCTTGACAAAAGACTGGAGAGCTGTGGCAGCCTGATTTTTTCTATCGAGAGTGAGGATAAAAACTTTAACACGGCGATTGAAGAAAAGGAATACATTGACCTTGAGAAATGGTTCGGCAATTCCAATCCCGTCCGCCTTGAGGTCGGCTGCGGAAAAGGCCAGTTTGCCGCCGAGATTGCAAAGCGCAACCCCGATATTAATTATATCGCAGTCGAGAAATGCGCCAATGTTGTTGTAATCGCCGCCGAGAGAGCGATTGAGAAGAATATCCCGAATCTGCGTTTTATCAAAGGCTCGGCTGAGTATCTGCCCAAGTATTTGCCGGACGGAATTTTTGACAGGGTATATCTCAATTTCTCCTGTCCGTTTCCCAAGAAGAAATATGCAAATCATCGCCTGACAAACAGAAAATTTCTTGCGATTTTTGACCGATTGATGACCCCGAACGGAGAAATTCATCAAAAGACGGACAACATGCACTTCTTTGAATATTCAATTCAGGAGTTTTCCGAATACGGCATGGCAATTAAAAATGTTTCGCTTGATCTTCACAACAGCGACTTTGAGGGCAACATCGTGACAGAATATGAAAAGAGATTTTCGGATCTCGGACAGCCGATTTATCGCCTTGAAGCATACAAAAGATGAGCACTCTTTTATAATAAATTTCATAGCTAATAAAAAACCACACTCGGGAGAACCGAATGTGGTTTTTTTATAATGTTCCGTTTTCAAATTCACGCTTGAACCATACGTCCTTGACCTCAAATTCTCTTGAATGAAGATAGGAGAGGATGCCGGCACTTTCGTCAAACATGAACACAAGTTTGTAGGAATAAAGACATTGCTTGCGATAGCCGAAATCCTTATTGAGCTTGTTAGTGCCGTATTTTCCGTCGCCGAGCAGCGGATGACCGATTGAAGCAAAGTGCGCCCTTATCTGATGGGTTCGGCCGGTCATAAGCTCGACCTCGACAAGGCTGAGCTGCTTATCGTAATCACGACCGAGCACCTTATATTTCGTGCGAATCTCCTTCGCTCCCTCGCAGGGGTGCTTGAGAATTTTTACGGTATTTTTCTTCTCGTCCTTTAAGAGATAACCTTCCAACAGACCGCTGTCACGCTCCATGATTCCATGGCAAACGCAAAGATAAAATTTTTTGAGATTGGTTCTCTGCTTCATTTGCGCGTTCATTATCCTGAGACTTTCAGCGTTCTTGGCGGCGATAACAATTCCGCCCGTGTTTCTGTCGATTCTGTTGACAAGGGCAGGGGTGAACGAATTCTCCTCGTCCGGCTTGTACTCGCCCTTTTCATAAAGATATTTCTTTATTCTCGTGATGAGCGTATCAACATATTCTCTGTCATCCGGGTGACAAAGCAAACCGGCCTTTTTGTCAAGAAGCATGATGTTTTCGTCCTCATAGAGAATATCCAGCTTGCTCGGCGCACCTGTGAAGTCGTATCGGGTCTCCGGCTTTACGAAAAACTCGTCATTGATATACATGTCCACAACGTCGCCAACCTGCAAAATCGTAGAAATTTCGGCACGCTTGTTGTTAACCTTTATTCGCTTTTTTCTTATGTATTTATACATAAGAGACTGCGGCAGATTCGGCATGCCTTTTCTTATAAACTTGTCGAGCCGCTGACCTGCGTCGTTGGCTTTTATTTCAAAACTTTTCATATTTTAATTCTTAAACGAGTGTATCGGCGCAGGAATTCTGCCGCCTCTGTTGATGAAATCCGAGCAGTCGGCACCGTTGACCGGCATTATCGGAGCATAGCCGAGCAATCCGCCGAATTCAACGGTATCGCCTACGCCCTTGCCGATTACGGGAATCAATCTGACCGCCGTGGTTTTCTGATTTATCATTCCTATTGCCATTTCGTCGGCAATTATACCCGAAATTGTCGAAGCCTTTGTATTGCCGGGAATTGCAATCATATCAAGGCCGACCGAGCAAACACAGGTCATGGCTTCGAGTTTTTCAAGCGTGAGCATACCGGCATTGACCGAGTCGATCATGCCCTGATCTTCTGAAACGGGGATAA
>CALBHM010000208.1 GCA_937892835.1 uncultured Ruminococcus sp.
CATTTTCTTTATTCAAAGAGCTTGTTTCTTTATTGATGAGATATAATAAAAACTTCTTATTGATAGGAAATCAAAATGCACTAACATACAAAGAAATTTTTCCTTTGATTCAAAATAACGAAGTCTGGACAGGATATCGTTTTGGTGAAATGAAATTTCGTGTCCCCGATACATCAAAACCAAGAAAAACAAGGTTTTGGATTGATGAAACTGGTCAAAAATGGCGTAGTCTAGGCAATGCTATGTGGCTTACAAATTTAGATAATGATAGAAGGCACAAGATATTAAAGCTTACCAAAAGATACACACCAGAAGAATATCCTAAATATGATTTGTATGATGCTATAAATGTAAAGAGGGTTGCTGATATTCCCTACGATTATCCAGGGATAATGGGTGTGCCGATTACAATTATAGACAAGTATAATAGCGAACAATTTGAAATAATTGGTGAAGCTAATCACGGTTCAGATAATGAATATGATTTATTCAAACCTACAATTAACGGAAAATTGCTATTTAAAAAAATACTGATTAGGAATAAAGGAATAAAAAGCTAATGAAAACAGATACAACTGATTTTATAGTGCTTGATTTATTTAGTGGTGCTGGTGGTTTCTCTTATGGTATAGAAAAAAACAAACACTTTAAGACAGCAATCGCATTAGATTTTAATGAGCAAGCATTACAAACATTTAAGTACAATATGCCAGATACAGAAATTGTTCACGGCGACATTACTGACCCTGCTGTAAAAGAAAGAGTAATATCTTTGAGTATAGAAAAGAAAGTTAATATGATAATCGGCGGACCACCGTGTCAAGGATTCTCGCTCAAAGGAAAAAAGCTTGGACTAAATGATCCAAGGAACTTTCTTTTTTTGGAATACTTAAATATAGTATCTGAGATTAATCCACAGGTGTTTATTATCGAAAACGTTAAGGCTTTGTTGTCCACATCTGCTGGTTGGTTTAAGGATCAGATTGTAAAAAAAGTTGAAGAAATGGGATATCTCGTTCGTTATGGTGTGCTAAATTCAGCCGATTATGGCGTGCCTCAGTTACGCCAACGAGCAATATTTATTTGTTCCAAGGATGTACCAATTGAATTACCAAAGCCAACCGCAAAGAAAGTGGTAACTGTTCGTGATGCTATTTTTGATTTAGCATACCTTAACTCAGGGGAAGGAGCATTTGAACAGGATTATACCTCACAACCTTCAAGTGATTATCAGATAGAAATGAGAAAAGGTTCTAAAATGCTGTATAATCACAAGGCTTCAAATCACGCTGAGATTGCAATTAAAAAGCTGTCAATGATACCACCTGAGTGCGGAAAAGAGTATCTTCCAGAAGATATGATAGGCAAACAACAGTTTTCAGGAACTTGGGGACGACTTAAATGGGACGAGCCTTCTCCAACGATAGATACAAGATTTGATGCTTCATCTAACGGAACTAATAATCATCCGTTTTTGAACAGAGCTATTACCCCAAGAGAAGCAGCTCGGTTACAATCGTTTGATGATAAATTTGTTTTTATCGGTCCAAAGCTGTATATAAGGCAACAAATAGGTAATGCAGTACCGCCGTTAATGGCAAAAGCTCTTGCCGATAAAATATATGATGTGATTGTTAAATCTAAGAAGGGAGTGGTTTTATGAATACCGAAATGGCATATTTGATCGGAATGGTTCTTGGTAACGGAGAAATACAGCGTACTGAAAGAGAAACTACGATTACTATTGATATACCATACAAAAACCTTTATACAGATGATTTGAAAGATGTTTCTGTATATGTAAAAGCAAGTACAGTTGATATGCGTTCGATTGTAGAACCGTTGATTGGCAACAATCTTATAGTTACTCAGTCCAAGCATTCTACTAAAATGACATTTTCAAAACCTAACAGCGAATATGTAGTTCGTGAAATTGTTAGGCTGACTGAAAATGGCGCACATCACTCAACTATGCGTATGAATCCTGATTTATTCAACATTAGTACAGATGAGAAGAAGTCGTTACTCAAAGGAATAGCTGATGTAACAGGATATATAAGAAAGAGTAACATTGCCTTTGGGCAGGATGGTGCGCATAGGGTATACATTGAAATCCCCGGAAATTGGTACTTAGTTATTGATATAGCAAATATGCTGAAAGAAGTTGATGTTCCTGTTCAGACGATTGATTTTGGTCATCCTAATTTCAGGGATGGAAATCTGAAGAAATATAATGAGGGTAAACCAAATTTTTGGAAGAAAGAACATCAGGTAAAGGTTTTTGCAAACGAATTTCTACCTATTGGCTTCAATATTCAACACAAGCAAGATGCTCTTGAAAAATACACTGAAGAACTATTGGAATTCATCGATCCAGTAAAAACGCATAAGTTTTACTGGGAAAAGACTGTAAGGAGAAGTAATCGTCCACATCATCCGGGAGAAGATGATCCATCTTTACCTGCTGAAATAAGAGGAAAGCACTTTGATTCGTGGACAGATTTAGCAAGTTTTTTAGGATATGGCAAATAACGTTAAATATGAATATGAACTCTATGAACCAATGAGAAAATGGCTGCAAACATATCTTGAGGAAAAGTATAAAACTTCAAAGATAATTACAGTTGACTCCCATTCTCGTGATTTATATCTTTATTTAGAAGAATACGGTATTGTTGATAAATACCCTCAAACCGTAGGACTTGATATACAAATTGATGTGTTAGGGATTATATGCCGTGGTAAATCTACCAGCTTGGCTTTTATAGAAGCAAAGAAAACCCAACTGAATCTCCACGATTTAGGGCAATTATGGGCATATTGCAAGTTATGTGATCCAGCCGAGGCGTTTTTACTATCATCTGTCGGTCTTGGTAGCTTAAATAAGATATTGAATAATTTATCAAGAACTGATTTGCTTGATTTTGGCGATGGTAAGAAAATAAAAAAGATGCAAGTAGGGAAATGGGATCTTAACACAAATTCCATTGATTCCAAGACACTCGTACCTAAAATATAAGTAATATGATGTAAAAAGCACCTTGATTATCACAAACGATAATCAAGGTGCCGTGTGCTAAGATAAGAGAATAGTTAGTTTCTGCCAAGATAGTAGCCACTATTCAGCAGATCCGATACTAAATCATTATCACTCAGACGGTACTCATAGTCCGAGTGACGAATTTCGGTATTGCTGTGGAATTGGTTGCCCAAGGGTGGATCAGGACGCTCGTGGGTATAGAGACGATATTCAAGTCCCCATTTGTTAGAACCATCGGCAAGTGCACAAACACCGTCATCATTCCTATCCAAATGATTACCCAGCTTTCTACGGATTTTGTCCATTGTTCCCTCAACCTCTATGAAGAAGTCACTCTGGGTAGCCAAAAAAGCAGTAAGTCTATCCATACTATCCCCTCCTTTCTGTTGATATTTTGTGTATGAACACGTTTTTATTATATCATGACAAAGTTTTTATTGTCAAGATGCTTTTCCATAATTTTATAATTACTTACAATTATTAGAATAACATATACTTGAAATATGACTATAAACAGCCAATATCATAGGAGTGCTCCTATGATATTGGCTGTATTTGGGTTTTACACCTCATGATGTGAAGAGATATGTTCGTTTGCAAGAAAAAATACAAAAGGCTCTGCATTTCGGCAAAACCTCTATGTATCCAATTTGTGTATGATATCGCATATCTAATAGATTTATTGCAGATATATTATATGACTATGTATGTGATTTTCCAAAACATTTTATTGAAATATTTATTACGTTCAATTAAATCTGCACAGGTATACAGACACTACCAACTATATTATATGTTTAACATAACCTTTCTGCTTTCTCCCCTCGGAGAGCGCCGGTACTTATGATATTACCCTCCAAATGTCCGCAGATGTTTGGTGGGTAATGTCATAAGTACTATGGCGTTACTTACGCCGAGCGTAAGTATTCGGAGCGGCTTCGCCGCAGCTTGCCGTTACCCCGATATACAAAAAACCAGCCCAACTGCATTGTGCCGAAAAATGCAGTTGGGCTGGTTTGCTGTTACTTGTTTTCACCCGTGAACATAAAATCATAGCTGAGGTCAAAAGCTTCGGAAATTCTAACCAGGTCGGAAATGTTAAATCCCGTTGCCTTGTCGGGAGCAACATCATTATCGAAAAGCTCGTCCAGCTTTTTCTTGGAAAGCATCAGACTTTCAAGCTTGCTCTTCTGAATATTTTTCCTTGCAAGGTTGGAAATCACTATCCTCGAAATGCTGACCTGCAAATAATTGTACTCCTCGCTTGCCGCAAGCTTCGTCATAATATTAAGTATCATATCCTTTGGCGGAATGTGACTGAGCAGAGAATCTTCAATTTTTGCATTTCCCACAGATACACTTTCGGGCACAAGTGCGTCCACAGAATAGTTGAGATATTCCGCAATACGAAGCAGGTCTGCTCCCGACGGCATCTGTCCTGAAAGCATACTTGCAATGTGGTCGGGGTGAGCTTTCAGAACGTTGTAAACCTTACCCATTGAACTGCCCTCAAGCTTTTCCGAAGCATCTCCGCCGTTATCGGAATAGTCCTCGAAAAAGTAGTCAACGGGAACACCGAAATAGTC
>CALBHM010000209.1 GCA_937892835.1 uncultured Ruminococcus sp.
TAAGTCACCTATCGGTCGTCCCGGCCCTGTTACACCTTGGGGCAAGCCGGCTCTTGGTTACAAGACTCGTAACAAGAAGAAGGCTTCCAACAAGATGATCGTAAGACGTCGTAACGGCAAATAAGTTGAAAGGAGATAAAGATCTATGGGCAGAAGCATAAAGAAAGGTCCCTACGTGCAGGCTAAGTTGCTCCAGAGAGTACAGGCCATGAACGAGAAGGGCGAAAAAATAGTTCTCAAGACTTGGAGCCGCAGCTCCACAATCTTCCCTGACTTTGTCGGCCACACATTTGCGGTTCATGACGGACGCAAACACGTTCCCGTATATGTTACAGAGGACATGGTTGGTCATAAGTTGGGCGAATTTGCACCTACAAGAACCTTCAGAGGTCATGCAGGTTCAAAGACAACAAATAATGGTAAATAATTAGCCGAAAGGAGTGTGTATTCATGGAAGCAACAGCAAAAGTAACCTACGTGCGTATTGCACCGAGAAAGGTTCAGATTGTGCTTGACCTTATCAGAAATAAGCCTTGCGACCAGGCAATGGCTATCCTTAAACACACGCCGAAGGCTGCGTGTGAACCGCTTGAGAAGCTGCTTAAGTCAGCTATGGCAAATGCGGAAAACAAAGATATGGACGTTTCCAGCCTCTACGTTGCAGAGTGCTTCGTAGGCCAGGGCCCGACTCTTAAGAGAATCAGACCTCGTGCACAGGGACGTGCATACAGAATAAACAAGAAGACTTCTCACATCACATTAGTACTCAGAGAAGCAGAATAAGCGAGGAGGAGGTAAACATATGGGCCAGAAAATAAATCCTACCGGTCTTAGAATCGGTGTTATTAAGAATTGGGAATCCCGCTGGTATGCCGGTAAGAGCACTTTCGGCGATACTCTTGTTGAGGATTATAATCTTCGTGAATACCTTCTCGATACACTCGCTCCTGCTGGTGTACCTAAGGTTGAGATCGAGAGAGACGCAAAGCGTGTTTATATCAACATCCATTGCGCAAAGCCCGGCATGGTAATCGGCCGTGGCGGCTCGGAGATCGAGAAGCTCAAGGAAATTTGTAAGAAGAAGCTTGGCGGAGACAAGGATGTTTCAATCAACATCATCGAGATTAAGCAGCCTGACCTTGACGCACAGCTTGTTGCTGAGAACATTGCATCTCAGCTCGAAAGACGTATTTCCTTCCGTCGTGCTATGAAGCAGTGCATCGGACGCACAATGAAGCTCGGCGCAAAGGGTATTAAAATTCAGTGTTCAGGCCGTCTCGGCGGAGCAGAAATCGCTCGTTCAGAGACTTATCATGAGGGTACAATTCCCCTTCAGACAATCCGTGCGGACATCGACTACGGCTTTGCTGAGGCAAAGACAACTTACGGTCGTATCGGCGTTAAGGTTTGGCTTTACAAGGGCGAGGTTCTCCATGAGGCTAACAACAATCATCGCAGACCACGCCGTAAGGAGGGAGCTAAATAATGCTGTTACCTAAGAGAGTTAAATATCGTCGTGTTCAGAGAGGTCGTCTGAAGGGTAAGGCAACACGTGGTAACAAGGTTACCAACGGTGAATTTGGACTTCAGGCTCTCGAGCCGGCATGGATCACATCAAACCAGATCGAGGCAGCTCGTATCGCTATGACTCGTTACATCAAGCGTAACGGTCAGGTTTGGATCAAGATTTTCCCGGATAAGCCGATCACAGAGAAGCCGGCTGAGACCCGAATGGGTTCAGGTAAAGGATCACCTGAATACTGGGTTGCAGTCGTTAAGCCGGGCAGAGTTATGTTTGAAATTGCAGGTGTTGATGAGGACACAGCTCGTGAGGCTCTTCGTCTCGCAGCTAACAAGCTCCCGATCAAATGCAAGTTTGTTACTAAAGAAGAAACGGGTGGTGAGCAGTAATGAAAGCAAGTGAAATCAGAAAAATGTCCGCAAGCGAGCTTGACACCAAGCTTCACGATCTTAAGGATGAGCTTTTCAAGCTTCGTTTCCAGCAGGCCATTAACCAGCTCGACAACCCAATGCGTATTAACGCCGTAAAAAAGGATATCGCAAGAATAAAGACTGTTCAGCGTGATATCGAACTTCACGGCGCTGAGTCGTAATGAAAGGGAGGTTAACTGTAATGGAAGAAAGAAACCTCAGAAAGACACGTGTAGGCGTTGTCAGCAGCGACAAGATGGACAAGACAGTCGTTGTCACTGTTAAGGATAAGATAAAGCATCCGCTTTATAAGAAGATCGTTAATCGTACAATCAAGTTCAAAGCTCATGATGAGAAGAACGAGTGCGGCGTAGGCGACAAGGTATTGATTATGGAAACACGTCCTCTTTCAAAGGACAAGAGATGGCGTGTAGTCGAGATTATCGAGAAAGCCAAATAATTGGCGCAGGTGTAAGGAGGCAAACACTGTGATACAGCAAGAAAGTAACCTCAAAGTTGCCGACAACACCGGAGCGAAGGAGATCAGATGTATCCGAGTTCTCGGTGGTACCGGCAGAAGATACGCCAACATCGGCGACGTTATCGTTGCTTCGGTTAAGAAAGCAACACCCGGCGGCGTCGTAAAGAAGGGCGAGGTTGTAAAGGCAGTAGTTGTTCGTACTGCCAGCGGCGTACGCCGCAACGACGGCACATATATTCGTTTCGACGAGAATGCAGCTGTCATCATCAGAGACGATAAAAACCCAAAGGGCACACGTATTTTTGGACCTGTTGCAAGAGAGCTTCGTGACCATGACTTCATGAAGATCCTTTCACTCGCTCCCGAAGTGCTTTAATCAGGGGGTGCAACTATGAGTAATAAAGTACACGTTAAGACCGGTGATCAGGTCATCGTAATCAACGGTAAATACCGTGGAGCTAAAGGTAAGGTTCTCCAGGTTGCTCCTGCAGAGGGTAAGGTTATCGTTGAGGGCATTAACATCGTAACAAAGCATGTTAAGCCGAGACAGATGGGTGAGCAGGGAGGCCTTGTAAAGGCTGAAAGCGCACTCTATGCCGATAAGGTACAGCTCGTTTGCCCGAAGTGCGGCAGACCGACAAGAGTTGGTCACGCAGCTAAGGCTGACGGCAAGAAAGATAAGAAACGCATTTGCAAAAAGTGCAACGCGGAATTTTAATAAGGGAGGTACATGACAAATGGCAGCAAGGTTAAAAGAAACCTATGTTAACGAAGTCGCACCGGCTTTGATGAAAAAGTTTGAATACAAGAGTGTCATGCAGATCCCTAAGCTTGAGAAGATCGTTATCAACGTTGCTTGCGGTGAAGCAAGAGACAACCCGAAGGTTGTTGACGCTATCGTAAGCGATCTCAGCCAGATCACAGGTCAGAAGCCTGTTCTTTGCAAGGCTAAGAAGTCAGTTGCTAACTTCAAGCTCCGTGAAGGCATGACAATCGGCGTTAAGGTCACACTCAGAGGAGACAGAATGTATGAATTCCTTGACAGATTCTTCAATCTCGCTCTTCCCCGTGTTCGTGACTTCAGAGGAATCAACGCTAACTCTTTTGACGGCCGTGGAAACTACTCCATGGGTATCAAAGAGCAGCTTATCTTCCCCGAAATCGATTATGATAAGGTAGATAAGGTTCGTGGTATGGATATTTGCTTCGTAACCACAGCAAAAACAGACGAAGAGGCTCGTGAGCTGCTTACGCTTATGGGTGCTCCGTTCGAGAAATAAGGAGGTATAATTGTGGCTAAGACATCAATGAAGGTTAAGCAGGCCAAAACTGCAAAGTATTCATCAAGAGCATACAACAGATGCAAGATCTGCGGCAGACCACATGCATATCTTCGTAAGTACGGCGTTTGCCGTATCTGCTTCAGGGAGCTTGCTCATGCAGGTCAGATCCCCGGAGTTAAGAAAGCAAGTTGGTAATTTAGAGTAATTGCATTAAGGAGGTTGACGGTATGCAAACTACAGATTCAATCGCAGATATGTTGACCAGAATTCGCAACGCAAGTTCTGCAAAACATGATTCTGTCAAAATCCCGGCATCTAACATGAAGAAGGCAATTGCTCAGATTCTTGTTGATGAAGGTTATATCAAAGGCTTCAAGGTTGAGGATGACGGAAAGCAGGGCATGATTGAGATTGCTCTCAAGTACGGTCAGAACAAGACCGCAGCCATCACAGGTTTACGCAGAGTTTCTAAGCCCGGTTTGAGAATTTACTCAGGTTGTGAGGACATGCCGAAGGTCATGAAGGGTCTCGGTATCGCAATTGTTTCCACATCCAAGGGCGTTATGACAGACAAGGACGCACGCAAGGCTAACGTCGGCGGTGAAGTTCTTGCATTCGTTTGGTAAGGGGAGGTGCTGTTAGAATGTCACGTATAGGTAAGTTGCCAATCGCAATTCCTGCAGGCGTTGATGTTACAATCGACGGCAGCACTGTTACCGTAAAGGGTCCTCAGGGAACTCTTACCAGAACAGTGCACAGCAATATTGCTGTTGCAGTTGAGAACAACGAGATCGTTGTTACTCGTCCGAATGATGAAAAGCTCAACAGATCTCTTCACGGTCTTACGAGAACGCTCATCGCCAACATGGTTGAGGGTGTTGCTCACGGATACAAGAAGGAGCTTGAGATTAACGGTATCGGTTATCGTGCCGCTATGCAGGGAACACAGCTTGTAATGAATATCGGTTACTCACATCAGGTATTCATGGATCAGCCCGAGGGCATCAAGATTGAAGTTCCCTCACCGAACAAAATCGTTATTTCCGGTCCTGACAAGCAGAAGGTAGGTCAGTTTGCCGCTGAAGTACGCGAGAAGCGTCCTCCGGAGCCTTATAAGGGTAAGGGCATCAAGTATGCTGATGAACATATCCGCCGTAAGGAAGGTAAAGCCGGCAAGGGTGGCAAATAATCTTAATGAAGGAGTGAAAAACTTATGGTTAACAGACCAGACAGTAATAAGGCGAGACTTGCACGTCACCAGAGAGTACGTAACAAGATCTCCGGCACAGCTCAGTGCCCCCGCCTTGATGTATTCCGCTCATTACAGAACATCTACGCTCAGTTAATAGATGACGAGGCAGGCGTAACACTTGTCAGCGCTTCTACTGTTGAGAAGGATTTCACGGAATACGGCGGAAACAAAGCCGCAGCTCACAAGGTGGGCGAGGTACTCGCACAGCGCGCTAAGGACAAAGGCATTGAAGAATGCGTATTTGACCGCGGTGGCTATATATATCACGGCCGTGTTCAGGAACTGGCCGAAGGCGCCCGTGAGGGCGGCCTCAAGTTCTAAGGTAAGGAGGAATTACTTTTGGCTAAGATTGATGCATCGGCTATGGAACTTACAGAACGCGTTGTTACTATCAACCGTGTTTCTAAGACAGTTAAAGGTGGTCGTATCTTCAAGTTTGCTGCTCTTGTAGTTGTCGGCGACGGCAACGGAACAGTTGGCTTCGGTATCGGTAAGTCCGGTGAAGTTCCGGACGCTATCCGTAAGGGTATCGAGGATGCGAAGAAGAACCTTATTAAAGTTTCTCTCAGAGGAACAACTATTCCTCATGAGATCATCGGTAAATACGGCGCAGGCGTTGTACTTCTCAAGCCGGCTGCTCCCGGTACCGGTGTTATCGCAGGCGGCCCGGTTCGTGCTGTCGTTGAGTCCGTCGGAATCAGAGACATCCGTTCAAAGGCACTGCGTTCAAACAATCCGTGCAATGTAGTAAGAGCTACTATTGACGGTCTTTCAAAACTCCGTGACGTTGACGAGGTTGCAGCAGTTCGTGACAAGTCAGCTAAGGAAATTTTAGGTTAAGGAGGGCGGTACAAATGGCAGATGTACAGGTAAAGCTCGTTAAGAGCTTGATCGGCAGCAAAAAGGACCAGATTGCCACCGCTCATGCACTTGGTCTTCATAAGATCGGAGATGTTTCGGTTCAGCCGAACAATCCGCAGACACTCGGTAAGGTGAAGAAAATTCAGCATCTTATCGATGTAACCGAAGCATAAGCAAGGAGGTGCGAATTATGAAGTTGCACGAACTTTCACCGGCGCCCGGCTCAACAAAGGAGCGTAAGCGTATCGGTAGAGGTGCAGGTTCCGGTCAGGGAAAAACCGCCGGTAAAGGTCACAAGGGTCAGAAAGCCAGAGCAGGCCGCGGTATGCGCCCGGGCTTTGAAGGCGGCCAGATGCCTTTACAGAGACGTCTTCCCAAGAGAGGTTTCAACAATATATTCCGCAAAGAGATCGTTGCTCTCAACGTAAAGGATCTCGAGAAGAAGTTTGACAACGGCGCAGTTGTTGACACTGATGCTCTCAGAGCAGCAGGCCTTGTTAAGAATTCTTTTGACGGCGTAAAGATCCTTGGTAACGGCGAGCTTACTAAGAAGCTCACAGTTAAAGCTAACGCATTCTCGGAGTCTGCGAAGCAGAAGATCGAGGCTGCGGGCGGAATTGCAGAGGTGATTTGAAATGTTGAGGACGCTTGCCAACGCATGGAAAATCGCAGATCTTCGTAAGAAAATTTTATTTACGGCTCTTATCGTTCTGATTTTCAGAATCGGTGCAGCCATCCCGGTTCCGTTTGTCGCAGCGGGTGCCAACGGTATCTTCTCCGACTCACAGATGTCCGGAACATTTATGGAATACCTGAACATGATGACAGGTAATGCTTTTAACTACGGTACGATTTTCGCAATGTCAATCACACCGTACATCAACAGCTCCATCATCGTTCAGTTGCTGACAGTCGCTATTCCCGCTCTTGAGCGTCTTGCTAAGGACGGAGAAGAGGGACGCAAGAAGATTGCAACAATCACTCGTTATGTAACGGTTGGTCTTGCACTTCTCCAGAGTACAGCTTACTATTTCTACCTTCGTGGAAATAATTATCTTCTTATGAAAGACGTCGGCGTTTTTGCCGATATCTTCCAGGCACTTGTTATTATCCTCTGCTTCTCCGCAGGATGTGCACTCATCATGTGGCTCGGCGAGCAGATCAATGACAAGGGAATCGGCAACGGAATCTCAATTATTCTTTTCGCCGGTATCGTTGCGAGAATTCCGTCAATCATTGCTTCACTTTTCGACGCAAACGGCGGTTACTTCTCATACGGCGGCGCTTATTCAGTCCTTTCTGTTGTAGTTGCGATTTGTCTTATCCTTATGATCGCTTACATCGTTTGGATGGATAACGCTGAAAGAAGAATCCCGGTTCAGTACGCAAAGAGAGTTGTTGGCCGTAAGATGTACGGCGGACAGAGCACACATATTCCAATCAAGGTTAATATGTCAGGTGTTATGCCGATCATCTTCGCTTCTTCAATCCTCTCACTTCCTCCGACAATCAACCTCTTCGTTGGTGCCAAGGAAGGCGACGGCTGGTATGACCATTTCTTCAAGTTCTTCTCAAGCTCAAGCTGGGTATATGTGATTTTGTATTTCCTTCTCATAATCTTCTTCGCATATTTCTATGCTTCAATTCAGTACAATCCGATTGAGATGGCTAACAACATTCGTAAGAACAGCGGTGCTATCCCGGGTATTCGTCCCGGTAAGCCGACATCCGATTATATTCAGAAAATCTTGTCAAGAATTACCTTGCTCGGTGCTCTCCTTCTTTCGGTTGTTGCGCTCTTCCCGCTTCTGTTCCAGCTTATCACATCAGCTTGCGGTAAGCCGATGAACGTTTCACTCGGCGGTACTTCGATCATCATCCTTGTTGGTGTTGCGATCGAGACAGTTAAGCAGCTTGAGTCTCAGATGATGATGCGTCATTATAAGGGATTCCTTGATTAATCAAAAAGGAGTTAATTATGAAATTAATTCTTCTCGGCGCCCCGGGCGCAGGTAAGGGTACACAGGCAGAGGTCATCTGCAAGGCTCTTAACATTCCTGCGATCTCAACGGGCAATATAATCCGTGAAGCCCTTGCACAGGGCACGGAGATGGGCCTCAAGGCAAAGTCTTTTATGGATGCAGGTCAGCTTGTTCCCGATGATGTCGTTATCGGCATCATCAAGGAAAGACTTGCAAAGGACGACTGCGCAAACGGTTTTATCCTTGACGGTTTCCCACGCACGATTCCTCAGGCGGAAGCACTCGACGCTATGGGCGTAATCATTGACAGAGTCATTGATATTGAGGTTCCCGATGAGAAAATCGCTGCAAGAATGTCGGGCAGACGTGTCTGCAAGGATTGCGGCTCTTCTTACCATTTGGAGTATAAAGCTCCGAAGGCTGAGGGCATATGCGATGCTTGCGACGGTGAGCTTATTCAGCGTAAGGACGACGCTCCCGAAACGGTTCTTGACAGACTTGCTGTTTATCACAAGCAGACAGAACCGCTCAAAGATTTCTATTCTAAGAAAGGAATTCTCAGAATAGTTGAAGGCCAGGAGGAGATCGCCGACACATCGGCGCTCACACTCAAGGCATTGGAGGATTAAGCATGATAGTGCTCAAAACGAACAGAGAGCTCGCTCTCATGAGAGAAGCTTGCATCATTTCGGCAGGAGCATTAAAGTTGGCAGGTGAGGCTGTCGAGCCGGGTGTAACCACGGCTGAGATAGACAAGATAGCCTATGATTATATCATCAAGTGCGGTGCAAAGCCAAACTTCCTTAATTATAACGGCTATCCTGCCACCGCATGCATTTCCATAAACGATGAGGTTATTCATGGAATACCCAGCAAGAAGCGTGTTATCGAAGAGGGCGACATCGTAAGCATAGACTTGGGTGCGGTTCTCGAAGGCTTTAACGGCGACAATGCTGCTACTTTCGCTGCAGGCGCAATAAGCTCCGAGGCGAAGCGGCTGTGCGACACAACAAAAGAGAGCCTGTTTTTGGGCATCGAAAAAGCTGTCGCAGGCGGCAGAATCGGCGATATAGGCTATGCGATACAGCACCATTGCGAGTCGAGAGGCTATTCCGTTGTTCGTGAATTTGTCGGACACGGCGTCGGCCACAAGCTCCATGAAGACCCCAGTGTTCCGAATTACGGAACCCCCGGAAGGGGAGTTCGCCTGTTGCCGGGCATGACAATCGCTATTGAACCGATGATCAACCTCGGCAAGGCAGACGTCAAAACGCTGCCGGACGGATGGACAGTAAAAACCCGTGACGGCAAGCTGTCGGCGCACTTTGAACACACGGTGGCAATTACACCGAGCGGTCCAAAGATACTCACTCTGCTTTAAGGAGGTGCAGTATATGTCAAAACAGGATATGCTTGAGCTTGAAGGTGTTGTTGTTGAGGCATTGCCGAACGCAATATTTCAGGTAGAGCTCGAAAACGGACACAAAATTTTAGCACATATTTCCGGTAAGCTCAGAATGAACTACATTCGTATCCTTCCCGGAGACAAGGTGACGGTCGAAGTTTCGCCATATGACCTCACCAAAGGAAGAATAACATGGCGATCAAAATAAGCTAAGGCTAATTTTTCAAGGAGGGCATTCAAATGAAAGTCAGACCTTCTGTAAAGAAAATTTGCGAGAAGTGCAAGATTATTAAGCGCAAGGGAAAAATCATGGTTATCTGTGAGAATCCTAAGCACAAACAGCGTCAGGGCTAATCCGACGCAAACCATTTATGGAGGTGCAACTGAGAAATGGCGCGTATATCAGGTGTTGACTTGCCGAGAGAGAAGAGAATCGAAATCGCTCTTACTTATATCTACGGCATCGGTCGTAAAACTGCCGGCGACATTATCGCAGCTACAGGCGTAGATCCTGACATCAGAGTTAAGGATCTGTCGGAAGACGATGTAGCAAAACTGCGTGAGTACATTGACCACAACGTTAAGGTTGAGGGTGATCTTCGCAGAGAGACCGCTTTTGATATCAAGAGACTTATCGAAATCGGTTGTTATCGTGGCGTACGCCACAGAAAGGGCCTTCCCGTTAGAGGACAGCGCTCAAAGACAAACGCACGTACACGCAAGGGTCCGAAGAAGACTATTGCTAACAAGAAGAAGTAATTAGGAGGGATAATATGGCACCTAAGGGTTCCGCTAAGAAGGGCACTGCAACACGCAGACGCCGTGAACGTAAGAACATTGAACGCGGCGCAGCTCATATCCAATCCACCTTCAACAATACTATCGTTACCATCAGTGATACACAGGGCAACGCAGTATCATGGGCAAGCGCTGGTGAGATGGGCTTCAGAGGTTCAAAGAAGTCAACTCCGTTCGCAGCTCAGACCGCTGCCGAGACTGCCGCTAAGATCGCTATCGAGCATGGTATGAAGACAGTTGAGGTTTACGTTAAGGGTCCGGGAGCAGGACGTGAAGCTGCAATCAGAGCATTGCAGACAGCAGGCTTGGAAGTAAGCCTTATTAAGGACGTTACTCCGATCCCGCACAACGGCTGCCGTCCGCCGAAGAGAAGACGTGTATAATTCAGAAGAAGGAGGATATTGATATGGCAAGAAATATGCAGCCTATTGCTAAGCGTTGCAAGGCTCTCGGCATTTCTCCGGCTGTTATGGGTTACAAGAACAAGGAAACAAACCGTAATCCTAAGGGTCAGATGAGAAGAAAGAAGTCCGAGTATGCTCTTCAGCTCAACGAGAAGCAGAAGGTTAAGTTCATATATGGTATGCTTGAGAAGCAGTTCTATTCATATTATGAAAAGGCTACGAAGATGCAGGGCAAAGCAGGCGAGAATCTCCTCGTTCTTTGCGAACGCCGTCTTGACAATGTTGTTTTCCGTCTTGGATTTGCAGCAACTCGTCGTCAGGCTCGTCAGCTCGTTTCTCACGGCCACTTCACCATCAACGGCAAGCGTGTAGACATTCCGTCATACATGGTTAAGCCCGGTGAGGTTATTTCCGTATGCGAGAACAGCAGATCAAGCTCTATTTTCACAGAGCTTACAGGCGAAAAAGCTCCT
>CALBHM010000210.1 GCA_937892835.1 uncultured Ruminococcus sp.
CTGCCTTTTAAAAGCCTATTGTCCTCCCCAGGACATATAATTATTAAAACGGAAGCCGAATTAACGACTTCCGCTCTTTATTTTTATATCTTATTTAACGCTGTCAACAAGATCCATGAATTCCGAAATTACCTTTGAAGCAGTATTCTTGCCCCAGGAGATAAGGCACCATGTGTCTGTGTCGAAGGATTCTTTCTTCTCGCTGTACTGCACGCCTGCCATTACAAAATCATCGTCCGGCTCAATGTAGCCGATAGCGTCGTTCATAAGGTCGAATACGATTATATTCTCGCCGTACATTTCACGAAGTGACTGATACTTGAAGCCCTTCAAGCCCTCACCGCCCAGGAGAAGTTCTCCGTAGGTCTCGCCGGGGCAAAGCTCAACAAGAAGCGAATCGCCAAGCTCCATGTAGCCGGACTCGGTAACTGTATAGTACTTGTCGGTAGTCTTGTCATAGAGGAAGAAATAGTCCGTGATACCCGTCTTGCCGACGATATCCATAAGGACGTTGGAAACCTCAATAATGTACTGCTTATGAGCAATATTGAGCATCGGAGCAACCGTTGTCTCACCTACCGACTTCCAGTCCTTATACCATGATGTATAGCCCTCATTTGAGCCGTACTCAGCCTCGCCGAGGAAATCGCCGAGAGCATAGTTCATAGTCTTGCACTCAGCCTCACTCTTTGTAAGTCCGAGAATGATATATCCCATCTCATAGCCGTATCTGACAGCTTCCTCATGTCTTGTGAGATCAAGTCCGTCATCAGATGCACCACGCTGATATGTAATTGTGCCTATACAGCCCTGAATATAAATGAAGTTATAGCCTGCCTTGTTGACAACCTCCTCAATATAAGGAACGAAGTCGGCAGAGATAACAACATGACCGTAGCCGGAATTCTCGGGGTGAGCACTGAATGTTGCAATAACCGTACCCTTTTCGCTCTTGTTATCGGGAGTGAACATCAAGCGGTAAAGGTTGCCGTCAAATGTATAAGGAGCAGTTCTGTCACGGAGATAATCGTCCGCAATATCCTTCTTAGCAAGGGTAAGTGTGCCGCCCTTCATATCGGAATAAGCCGACTTAATCGTAGCCGTACACTGGTCAACTATCTTCTTGAGGAAGGTGCGGTTAACGCCGCTGTGAATTTCGGAAAGTCCGAGGTTTGAAAGGAACAGATTGTTCAAAACGTTTGAAACGGTGTTGTCCCATACGCCCTGGAGGTCGATGCCGCTGTGGGTATGAGTAACAGAAACGTTAACACTGACGATATTGTTTTCCGCCGCAAAATCCGAGATAGCTTCACGGATAAGGCGAACGTCTGCGTTTGCAATTCCAATTGCGTCAAGCACGCAGAAAGCAACATTTCCTCTGCCTGTGCCGTCATTGAGAACGATTGTACGAACCCAAAGTCCGTCAAAGGTCTCGGTCGTTGTAGCCATAAGACCGTAACCGCCCATTGTGTACGGCGTTGTGCCGAAATCATCGGGAAGAATCGAAGCCTGAGCGTAGCCGAGATGCCATTTTGCTCCTGCTGCCGGGGCATCAAGGAACTCTGACATTCCCTTGTAGAAATTGCCGTAGCTGTCAAGATCGAATCCGGCATAATCATGAATCACCGAGGTTTTCGGGATAACAATGCCGAGAGCCTTACCGATAACATTGATGAGCGTGTTGCTCAAAAGATTGATTGCCTTAGCAAGCAGCTTCATGAAAACTGTTTTGATGTTTGTTGAAGCGAGCGAGCCGAAAGCGTCGCCGACTTTGTCGAGTGTGTCATTCACGTTGCTGTTGACTACCTGAACCTGATTGCCGTTTGCGGCCGCATCGGCAAGATACTCTTCAAGAGTCACGTTCGACTCAGCAACAATCGGAGCTTCCTCGTTCTTTGCGAATGCAGTTACACCGATCGGAACGATCAGGCAAAGACAAAGAGCAACCGAGAGAACCGACAAAAGAATCTTTTTCATAATTTTGTCTCCTTTCGGAAAATGATATTATTCCTATGATACTTGATTATAACATAAAAGCTCAATTTTTACAAATAAAACAATCGTCCTATTTTTTATTCAAATTGACGAAAGTATAACACCTAATTTAATTGACTTTTACGCCTGACAAGAATATAATATAGTTTAGCTTTATTATTGTACACAGTCAATCGGAGGTTTTTGTATATGGATTTTTCAGGCAAGAAGGTTCTCGTTGTCGGCCTTGCGCGCAGCGGCATGGCGGCAATCAGAGTGCTTAAAAAGCTCGGTGCAGAGGTCACACTCTCCGAGAGCAAGAAGAAAGAAGATATAAAGGAAATTGATTTTCTTAACGAAAACAATGTTGAAATAGTCGGACAGGATATGGCTGTTTTTGAACGTGATTTTGACCTTGTTGTCAAAAATCCGGGTGTACCTTACAGAAGCCCGATGATGGAAAAGCTGCACGAGCGCAACATTCCCGTTATCACCGAAATCGAGCTTGCATATCAGGTTGCGAAACCCCAGCACTATATCGCAATAACCGGCACAAACGGTAAAACCACAACCTCCACACTTACATATGAAATTCTTCGCCGTGCTTTCCCGGGCAAGGCTCACCTTTGCGGAAATATCGGTATTCCGCTTTGCGAGATCGTTATGGAAAACGGTCTTCTGGAGGAGGGCGGACATTATATCGCTCTCGAAATTTCAAACTTTCAGCTCGTTAATATTGACAAGTTCCGCCCCGAGGTTGCCACAATAATCAACCTTACGCCCGATCACATTGACTTCATGGGCAGCCTTGATAATTATTACAAATCAAAGACCGAGGTTTACAGGAACATGGCGAGCAACGATGTTTTCCTGCTCAATGCCGATGATCCCGTTGTTAAGGAATACACCGACCGCTATCCCGTGAAGTGCGTAAAAGAAAGCTTCAGCACCGACAGTGACAATGCCGACTGTATTGCCAAGGACAGCTATATCGAGATAAAGGGCGAAAAAATAATTCCGCTCGACGCAATTAAAATTGTCGGCAAGCACAATTTGCAGAACGTTATGATTGCCGTTTCCGCGGCTAAGGCTATAGGAATTTCAAACGACGTTATTCTTGATGCGGTTTCATCTTTCAAGGGTGTTGAGCATCGAATCGAATTTGTCCGTGAAATCGGCGGCGTTAAATATTACAACGATTCCAAGGGAACAAACACCGACGCAACAATAACCGCTCTCAAGGCATTTGACCGTGGTGTAATTCTCCTTGTCGGCGGATTTGAAAAGGGTCTGCCGATGGATGAAATGAAAAAGCACCTCGGCTGTGTCAAGAAGGTTATCGGCTTTGGCGCATGCGGCACAAGACTTGTGCATGACCTTGTCGGTGAGGGTGGAATTATTGTAACAACGCTTGACGAGGCCGTTGCCGAGGCAAACAAAATTGCCGAAAGCGGCGATACTGTTCTCCTTTCCCCAACCACCAGCTCATTCGATCAGTACACCTGCTTTGAAGAACGTGGCGACCACTTCAAGAAGATTGTAAATGCGCTTTAAACCGAAAGGATAAATATGACAGAAAAAGAGAAATACATCGG
>CALBHM010000211.1 GCA_937892835.1 uncultured Ruminococcus sp.
ATCCGAGCCTATTCCTCTGAGCAGAACCATCGGGCAATGATTGTGGCAGTTTATCAAACCGGGCATGAGGATTTTTCCGCTCATGTCCTTTATTTCGTCAAATTCGCCTTTCGGATCTTCCGTGCCGATGTAGCATATCTTATCTCCGTCAACGGCAAGAAAAGCGTTTGAAAGCACGCTGAAATTTTCGTCTTTTACAAGTATATCTGCGCTTTTAAAAAGAATCTTCATCTGTTCGCCTCATTAAAAAATATAATACTTCTTATCTCTCGGCTGAGAGTCGATCATCTTGAAAAGTGTGTCGTAGAAATTGTGTGTTTCCTCTGCACCGACATTCATGCCGATAACCGTTCCGTGGTCGCCGGGCAGGGTCGGCATAACATTCCATTTGCCCTTGACGATATTCTCTGCGTCATACTCCTGATATTCGTCGCCGATCGGATATCTCGCCGAAACAACATTGACAAGTCCGTCATTCGGAAGCCATGTTTCGTCGATTTTGAAATCCGTTTTAGTATTTGTCGAATATCTTCCCATGAGCGTTGCCGGAATAATCAAAACAGGCAGCGTCGAGCTTTTGGGGATCTGCTTTCCTGTCAAAGCACTCGTTTCTGTTGTAAGATATGAATACGAGAAATAATAAACATTGTCAACAAGCTTGATTTTCTTGTTCAATTCCTGCGCTCCGTCGGGCGAAAGGTCATATGCGGCATTGTCCGTTCCCTCGCTGAAAACGGTATTAATAATCGACTCTGCCTGGCTCTCCGTCGAAGCTCCGCTCATGCCGAACTGTTCAAGACGAAAATCATAGAAATCGCCTATCTGTGCCGACCTTGCAACTCCGCTTGCGGCATAAACAAGGCCGAGAACCGTGTTAACAAGCTTGCCCTGATCAACAACATAGAAAAGCGTTGAGCCGTTATGGGGAGAACAAAGCGTTGTAACGCTGTTTATCCAATCAGCTTTACCGCCTGTGAAAAGGCCTGATGTCTCATCACCTGTTGCCGCCTTTTCCGCTTCGTCGCCGTACGCCATGAGTGAAGCGAGAAGTCTTACCGTCTCGCCTCCGAAGCTGTGACCGATGACATTGATCTTAATTCGCTGACCTCTCTTTGTCTTGCCGCCCCAGTTCTGCACAAGGGCATTTTCGGCAGTGTATTCCCTGCCGTATCTCTCGTGGCCGTGTTCCTTGCTGTGAGCCTCGCCGTAGTCAACCTTAGTTCCCGTCAGCTCTGCATAAAGCTCGCAAGTTCTGTCCCATGTGCTTGAAAAAGGACCGACCGAAGCAACGCTGACGCTGTAGCCCTCGGAATTAAGATATTCCGCAAGATTACCGGTCGAGCTGCCCCAATAGGGTGATGTTTGGTCAATCTGAGATTCCGGACCCCAGCCGCCGAGACCGTGCACGAGCACATACGGGTACTGAACCGGGTCTTCGCTTATCTTAGAAAGAAATGCAGAATATCCGCCGAAGAAAAGCGGAGTTATCGCCGCAATGACGATACATGCTGCAACAACGATTGCGACAATTTTTTTGCCCGAGAGCTTATGCTTTTTCTTTTCTGTGTTCTCCGTCGGAGCATCGGCTGCTTGATTTTTCGGTTGATCGTTCACCTGCTCGTCATCAACAAAAACAGGCTCCTGCTCATCCTTCAAAAGGAAATCGGTTGAAACGTCAAAGAGCTTCGCCATTGCAAGAATTTTTTCAGAATCCGGCAACGCCTTGCCCGACTCCCATTTTGAAACCGACTGACGTGAAACATTGAGCTTCTCCGCCAGCTCATCCTGCGACCATTCCTTATCACGGCGCAATATTTGAATCTTATCCGATATATTCATCATTTTACCCCTTTCGACTTCTTAGTAAACAATGTCTGTTACATCAAACATTATATCAATTTTTTCATGTTATGTCTATCAACTTGGGTTGTCTTTTTCAAAAAAAGCGTGTAAACCCGAGTTTACACGCCCATTTTTCAAACTTTCTATAAACCCCTCAGTCGTGCCACGGCTCTGACAATCCACCGGACTGTCATTCACTGCGGTGTCGACACTTCGCTACCCTACAGATGCACCGAGATAGGTTTCTGCTGAAATTTTAGTAGCCTTCCCCTCAAGGGGAAGCCTTGGTAAAATTCTACTAACCTCAAAACGAAACGGTTATTCTCTTTTACCTGCTAAAAACTATTTAAAACAACTTTATTCCGCCGAAGGGTCTTACGGAAAGGACATAGCATGAACCCTTTGAGAAAACAGCTTCCATCTTCTCGCAGAAATCATCGAGCATATCGAGCGGAACAAAAGCCTGAATCGTTCCGGCAAATCCGCCGCCGTGAACTCGCCATGCGCCCTTGCCCTTGAGCAAATATTCGCACATTGCAAGCGCAACGGAAACGCTCTGATGCTCAACATCCTTTGACGTAAACACATTCTGATTATACATATATGATGAGCGGCCGCTCTCGGTTACAAGCTCCTTGAACTTTTCAAAGTCTCCGTCCTCAAGAGCCTTTACCTCGGCCTCGGCACGTTTGTTTTCGCCGTAAAAATGCATAGCACGGAGCACGGCACGGTCATTGACCTTTTCACGGACAAGTGAAATATTCTTCATGAATTCGTCCTCGTCAACCTCACGAAGAACGCTCTTGCCGAACACTGCCGCCGCCTTTTCCATCTCGCCTCTTACCGCCGCATAATCATCGGTAAGATCGGCATGATTTCCGCCGGTGTCGATAATGCAAAGCGCATGACCGCAGGAAGCAAAATCAAAATCGACCTTGTTAATAATCGGATTCGCAGGGTCTTTAAAATCAATCGTGATGAAGCTGCCGACGGAGCTTGCTGTCTGATCGAGAAGTCCGCACGGCTTGCCGAAATATTTATTCTCGGCGTACTGGGCAATTTTTGCAACCTCAACGGGAGAAACCTTTCCGTCGTTATAAAGATGGTTGAGAATCGTTCCGATAAGCACCTCGTAAGCCGCCGATGAAGAAAGTCCCGAACCCGAGAGCACACGGCTCATGCTTGCGGCATTGAAGCCGCCGATGTTGTAGCCATGCTCCTTGAAGCCGGCGCACATTCCTCTGATAAGACCCGAGGATTTTCCGAATTCCTCCGTGTGTACCTCAAGGTCGTTTATATCAACCTCGAGAGCGTCAAACTTAAACGACTTTTCAACGATAATTCCGTCGTCTCTCTTAGCAGCTGCGGCAACCGTATCAAGATCAACGCTTGCTGCGAGTACCTTACCGTGGTTATGGTCGGTGTGATTTCCGCCTACCTCGGTTCTGCCCGGTGCGCTGAAAAGCTCAATCGAATCGTTGTCGCCAAAAAGCTTAACGAACTCGTCGATTATAACTGCGTCTCTTTCTTTCTGATCCTCAACAGCCTTGTCGCTGAGATAAACCTCTTTTAATCTTGCGTCGAATTCACCCGAAGCAAGCTTTGCTTTCAATGTTTTTGCATCAGCCATTGTTTTTCCTCCTCCTTGACTGGATCTGAACTATTTTGCTTATGGCAAGCATTGATACTCCCACTAACAGGAACAATAAAATGAACGGCAAAAGGAACGCCGTTGATAACGGGTTGAACACATTTCGACCGATGAACGTGTAGGAAGCCAGCAGCGGTGAATATCCGACAAGCGAGAGCAAAAGGAAATATTCATACTTGAATCCCATTGCGCCGTAAAGCTTGCTGACCTGGTTGACCGGGATTCCGGGAACAAGTCGGAACAGAGCCAAAAGCCATGGATTTCCCCTGCCGTCACGCTCAACGAGATATCGTACGGTCTCGCTCTTTTGAAGAATGCTTTGAACTCCGTTTGCGCCAACCTTTGTCCCCCAAAAATACTTAATTGAATACAGCACCGAGAGTCCGATAAGATTGATCGGAATTGAAAAATACGACGGGAACACGGCACTTGTTACGGCGCAAAGAGCCGAAACGGGATAAAGATAAATAGGAAAAACCGCCTTGAAAGCATAAAGGAAAATAACAACAAGCAAAACAGAAAATTTCTCGTCCATGTGCTCAACCTTATATTCTGCCGAGGCAAGATACTCAAGATATCTCGAATACCAAAGCTGTATATCACTATTGCGTGAAAGAATCAACAGAACGATGAAAACTATACACAAAACAAAACTGATAATCGAAGCAATTTGCAGCAGCTTAATAATGCTATGGTCACGCTTATATTTATCCATCGCCCTGCCTCCTCTCGTTTATAAACATAATTAACCATTTTAACTATATTATTATACTTTTTTTCAGCGTTGAGGTCAATAATTTTCTTTATAATTTTGCCCAAAACATTTATTTTGAATTATTTTAAAAATATATTGACATTTTTTGATACAGTGCTACAATATAGACAAGTTAACAGTTGTCTTCGGGGCGGGGCGAAATTCCCCACCGACGGTAATGGGATTCAATCCACAAGCCCGTGAGCGAAAGTTGATTCGGTGAGATTCCGAAGCCGACGGTACAGTCCGGATGAGAGAAGATTTGTATTCTTGAAAAAAGTAAAGTCCCGTACAGTTATTGTACGGGACATTTTTTGTTCGTTGGCAACTCTGACTGAATTTATTTGAAAGGGTGTTGTTTATGAACACAAAAGTAAAAAGTTTACGAATGGTAACGGTCACGGCTATCATGTCGGCTCTCTCGGCGGTGCTGATGTTTGTTGAATTTTCAATCCCCATCATGCCGTCGTTCATCAAGCTTGACATTTCCGACCTACCGGCACTCATCACCTCTTACGCATTCGGGCCCGTCTGCGGAGTTGCTGTCTGCCTTGTCAAGAATCTCATTCACCTGCTTGCGACTCAAACAGCAGGTGTCGGAGAGCTTTCCAATTTCATTCACGGTGCGGTTTTCGTTTTCGTGGCCGGTATGTTCTACAAGTATCATCACAATCGCAAGTTCGCTTTTATCGGCGCAATGGCTGGTGACTTTGCGATGGCGGCAATGAGCTTTTTTATTAACTATTTCTTTGTTTATCCTATTTATTTCAAGCTTATGGCTCCCGAGGCAGCTATTCTCGGCGCATATCAGGAGATTTTGCCGAGCATTGATTCATTATGGAAAGCAATTCTGTTCTTCAACGTTCCGTTCACGTTTGCAAAAGGACTTATCAGCGTTGCAATAACCTTTGCGATTTATCCAAAGATATCGCCGATACTTAAAGGCAAAAAATAAAAAAATACGGACTGTCAAAATTCCGACAGTCCGTATTTTTAGGCATTGACCATATCGTGATGATGAGCTTTTGTTTTATAGGAGGAAATACCGAGTATGGTCTCGCCGTCTATCTGCAAGGGCGTCGGTCGGTCAAATTCAACCGTAATCTCCCTGCCCTCGAGAATGGCTATATTGTTTTTATGCTTAACGTGCTCCCCCTTGAATATTGACGGGAACACCATGAGTGCTTTCAGCTTGCCGAGATTATGATAGACCATAACCGAAAGCTTCCCACTTGTTCTGTCTTGATTCGGGGTCGGCATCATTCCGCCACCGTAGAATTTTCCGTTCATTGTCGGCGCAAGCCAAACCTTTTTGAATTTGTGCTTCACTCCGTCAACCGTGACGGTTGCGTTCGTCGGCTTATAATGAAACAACAAACCCTTGATAGCAATGGCGGTGTAATTTATACTACCCTCGGTCGTCTCTCTGAGCTTATCGCCGACCTCGCAGCAATAGCCGTCAATTCCGTAGCCTATACCGTTTAGAAATTTGTGTGTCTTGCCGGCAACCGTCACCTCAGGCAAATCTTTTAAGTATTTCGTTATATTGAACGGTCTGTCGCCGTATTTGTGTCCAAGCTCATGTGCAAAATCGTTACCCGAACCCATGGGGAAATAATAGACCTCGTTTTTCTCCGAATAGTCATACGGCAGATTGATGAAACGGTTCAGCGTTCCGTCACCGCCGCAGACGATGAGGGTATCTTCTCCTTGCATTTCCGGCAGAATATCGCTGTAGGTCTCGGGCTTCGTCATATCACAATATACAATTTCGCCGTCAATCATAGCTTCAATCTTTTTTATCTCGGTGCCACACTTTTTATTGCCGGCCAATGGATTAAAAAGAACATAGTTTTTTGACATTTTGCAATCCTCCAATTCTACGTTAGCTATCATCAACTTATTTTTGACTGTTTTATATTTTGACTTATTTTAACATAATTCGACACATAAATCCAGTTTTTTGTATTTAAGAATATACAAGAGATTGCATTTGTAAAAAGATAATCAACAATTCCGATAAAAAAGCACCCGAAAGCCGAGCTTTCAAGGTGCAGAAATCATATTATGTTTGTGTGACGAGCCGGGCAATCAGTGCGATCCATGCAATGAGAATCAACGGAATACCGAATTTAAAATACCATTTTCGTGTTTTGTGATGAAAGATATGCATGGCAATAAGTCCGCCGAGCGAACCGCCGAGAAGCGATAAGACAAACAGCGTCAGCTCGCTGATACGGAATTTGCCGTCAATCGCCTTTTTCTTGTCAATACCGAACACGGCGAAGGTTATTATGTTGATTATGATTAGCCATATGTAAAGATATTTCATTGTGTGTTACCTTTAGGTTACATTTTTCGCATATTGCATCAAAACGTCTGACAAAAGCTACGTTCGGAACAGGAATCTTTCTCGCCTCCCCTGCAGGGGAGGTGGCTTTGGCGGATTGCGCCGAAGCCGGAGGGGTTACATTAACCTTCTTAAACTATTTACAAAACCCCTCAGTCAGCTACGCTGACAACGTCTCGCTGCGGCTCGGTCACGCCACGGCTCTGACAGTCCACCGGACTG
>CALBHM010000212.1 GCA_937892835.1 uncultured Ruminococcus sp.
CCCTCGAGTGCTGGCCCGAGGATCTCTTCAAGCGACTTCTTCCGAGAATTTACGAAATCACAAAGGAAATCGACAATCGTTTCCGCAGCTATGTTTGGAATGCAACAGGTGACGCAGACAAGGTTGAGCGCATGGCCATTGTTTCCAACGGCGTTATCAGAATGGCGAACATGTCCGTTGCAGGTTCGCACTGCGTAAACGGCGTTTCGGCTCTCCATTCCGAGATTCTTAAGGAAAGCGTTTTCAAGGATTTCTATTCGCTCACTCCCGACAAGTTCACAAACGTTACAAACGGTATCGCACATCGCCGCTGGCTCTGCCAGTCCAACCCCGAGCTTACAAAGCTTCTCACCGACCTCATCGGCAACGGCTTTGTCTATAACGGCGACGAGCTTGAAAAGCTCAAGCCCTATGCAACCGACGCCGAGGTTCTCAAGAAGCTTGAAAAAATTAAGCTCCACAACAAGGAAAGACTTGCCGAGCTTGTCAAGAAGTCAAACGGAGTTGAGCTTGACCCGACATCGATATTTGATGTTCAGGTTAAGAGACTGCATGAATACAAGCGTCAGCACCTCAACGCTTTCCACATTCTTTCAAAGTATCTTGCAATCAAGGAGAACCCGGACGGAGATTTCACTCCGCACACCTATATTTTTGCCGCAAAGGCCGCTCCCGGCTACTTTATGGCGAAGAAGATTATCAGCTTCATCTGCTCACTCGGCGAGCTTATTAATAACGATCCCGATGTAAGAGGACGTCTCAAGGTTGTATATCTTGAAGATTACAACGTAACAATGGCCGAGCATCTCATGCCTGCCGCAGATATCAGCGAACAGATTTCCCTCTCGGGAACAGAAGCAAGCGGTACAGGTAACATGAAGCTCATGATAAACGGTGCAATCACACTCGGTACAATGGACGGTGCAAATGTTGAGATTCACGAGGCTGTCGGCGATGACAACATCATCATCTTTGGCATGAGCACTCCCGAGGTCAACGAACTGAAGCGTATCGGATACAACCCGATGAATTACTATCAGAACAATGCCGATATCCGCAAGGTTGTTGATTTTATCAACGGCGGAATCAACGGCAAGGTATTCCCCGAAATCGGCGGCACGATTACGCACCATGACCCGTACATGGTTCTTGCCGACTTTGCCGACTACAAAGCTGCCCAGGCAAAGGCAGAAAAGCTCTTTGCTGGTGCGGAACATGACGCTGAAAAGCGCTATGAGT
>CALBHM010000213.1 GCA_937892835.1 uncultured Ruminococcus sp.
AGCGAGGTTAAGGTTGAGGACGTTCCCGAGATCGTCGAGGAGCATCTTCTCAAGGGTCGTATGGTCAAGAGACTTCTCTATGAAGAGACAGTTCATCAGGATGATATAAAGCCGCTCAATGAAACCAATTTCTATAAGAAGCAGCACAGAGTTGCGCTTCGTAACTGCGGCGTTATCGATCCTGAAAATATTGAAGAATATATCGCTATGGACGGCTATCAGGCTCTTGCAAAGTGCCTGACCGAGCTTACACCCGATGAGGTTATCCAGATCGTTAAGGATTCAGGACTCAGAGGTCGTGGCGGCGGCGGATTCCCCACAGGACTTAAGCGGAGCCGCTAAGAATTCGGCCGACCAGAAGTATGTTGTATGTAACGCCGACGAGGGTGACCCGGGTGCATTCATGGATCGTTCCGTTCTTGAGGGCGACCCCCACTGTATCGTTGAGGCTATGACTATCTGCGGCTACGCAACAGGCGCAACCGAGGGATATGTTTACGTCCGTGCCGAGTATCCGATTGCCGTTCACCGTCTTGATGTTGCTATCAAGGAAGCTCGTGAAGCAGGCCTTCTCGGCAAAAACATATTCAATTCCGGCTTTGACTTTGATCTTCATATCCGTCTCGGCGCAGGCGCATTCGTTTGCGGCGAAGAGACTGCTCTTATGACTTCGATCGAAGGCAACCGTGGTGAGCCGCGTCCCCGTCCGCCGTATCCGGCAGTTAAGGGCCTTTTTGGCAAGCCGACAACAGAAAACAACGTTGAGACATTTGCAAACATTCCGCAGATCATTCTCCACGGCGCAGAGTTCTTCAACTCAATGGGTACGGAGAAGTCCTCAGGTACAAAGGTATTCGCCCTCGGCGGAAAAATTAATAACACAGGTCTTGTTGAAATTCCGATGGGTACGACCCTTCGTGAGATTATCGAGGACATCGGCGGCGGAATCCCGAACGGCAAGAAGTTTAAGGCTGCTCAGACAGGCGGTCCGTCCGGCGGATGTATTCCTGCTTCCCTTATGGACACACCGATCGACTACGACAACCTTACCGCTATCGGCTGTATGATGGGTTCAGGCGGACTTATCGTTATGGACGAGGATAACTGTATGGTTGATATTGCTAAGTTCTTCCTTGACTTCACTGTTGACGAGAGCTGCGGTAAGTGTACTCCGTGCCGTATCGGTACAAAGAGAATGAGAGAGCTTCTTGAGAAGATTACCGACGGTAAGGCGACTCTTGAGGATCTTGACGAGCTTGAAACTCTTGCTCATTATATTAAGGACAATTCACTTTGCGGTCTCGGTCAAACAGCTCCGAACCCGGTTCTTGCAACACTTCGTTTCTTCAAGGATGAGTATATTGCTCACATTGTTGACAAGAAGTGCCCGGCCGGCGTTTGTAAGAAGCTTGTTTCCTACTCAATTGAGGCTGACAAGTGTAAGGGATGTACCGCCTGCGCAAGAAAGTGCCCCGTCGGTGCTATCTCCGGTGCTGTTAAGACAGCGCATACTATCGACACAAGCAAGTGCGTAAAGTGCGGCGTATGTATGGATACCTGCCGCTTTGGCGCAATTATTAAGAAATAAGGAGGATGTCAGAAATGGAAATGGTTAATATCAAAATCAATGGCATGCCTCTGAGTGTGCCGAGCGGAATTACGATTCTTGAAGCTGCCCGCTATGCAGGAATCGAAATCCCGACACTTTGCTACCTTAAGAAAATAAATCAGATCGGTGCATGCCGTATCTGTATGGTTGAGGTTAAGGGTGCAAGAAGCCTTGTTGCTTCCTGCGTGTTCCCCGTAAACGAGGGAATGGAGATCCTCACCAATTCCGACAGAGTTCGTAATTCAAGAAGAACAACTCTTGAACTTATTCTTTCAACTCATGAGCGCAAGTGCCTCTCCTGCGTAAGAAGCACAAATTGTGAGCTTCAGAAGCTTTGTAAGGAATACGGCGTTGAGAACGAGAGCAAGTTTGACGGCGTAACGCCCGACTATGCTTACGACGATTCAATGCCTCACATGATTCGTGACAACAGCAAGTGTATCCTTTGCCGTCGCTGCGTTGCAGCCTGCGATGAGCAGGGCATCTCCGTTATCGGAGCTAACGCTCGTGGCTTTGATACCTGCATTACATCTCCGTTTGAGAGAGAAATTAAGGAATTCTCATGTATTGCCTGCGGCCAGTGTATTGTAAACTGCCCGACCGGCGCACTTCGTGAGAAGGATGACACACCGAAGGTGCTTGAGGCTATCAACGATCCTGAGAAGTACGTTGTTGTTCAGACAGCTCCGGCTGTCAGAGCGGCTCTTGGCGAGGAGTTCGGCCTTCCGATCGGCACAGACGTTGAGGGCAAGATGGTTGCCGCTCTCCGCCGCCTTGGCTTTGACAAGGTATTTGATACCGATTTCTCAGCTGACCTTACTATTATGGAAGAGTCAAACGAGCTTATCGAAAGAATCACAAACGGCGGTGCACTCCCGATGATCACCTCCTGTTCACCGGGCTGGGTTAAGTATTGCGAGCATTACTATCCCGAGCAGCTTGACCACCTTTCAACCTGCAAGTCACCTCAGCAGATGTTCGGCGCAACACTTAAGACATGGTACGCTCAGAAGATGGATATTGATCCTGCTAAGATTGTCAGCGTCAGCGTAATGCCCTGTACAGCTAAGAAGTTCGAGGTTGGCAGAGACGATCAGAGCGCATCGGGCTATGCCGATGTTGATATCTATGACAGTCCTCTCGGTGAGGGTTCGGGTGCAGCCGTTATCTTCGGCGCAACAGGCGGTGTTATGGAGGCAGCTCTCCGTACCGCAGTTGAGAAGATTACGGGTCAGGCTCTTGATAATGTTGATTTCACTGAGGTCAGAGGTATGGAGGGCGTTAAGGAAGCCACATACACAGTCGGCGATCTCAGCATCAAGGTAGCCGTTGCAAGCGGCACAAAGAACGCAAAGACGCTTATGGAGCAGATCAAGAACGGCACGAGCGAGTACCAGTTCATCGAGATCATGGGTTGCCCGGGCGGATGTATCAACGGCGGCGGACAGCCGATCGTTTCCGCAGCGGTTCGCAACTTTGAAGACTTCAGAAGCAAGCGTGCTTCCGTTCTTTACAATCTTGATAAGAACAACGAAAACCGTAAGTCGCATGAGAATTCGGCTATCAAGCGTGTATATGACGAGTTCTTCGGTGAGCCGGGCAGCCATAAGGCGCATGAGGTTCTCCACACAACTTACGTTAAGCGTGGACTTTACAACAACTGAACAAAATAAAATTACAGCAGAGATGAGCAATCACCTCTGCTGTTTTTGTATGCTGTATATTTTATGAGTTTAATGTAGTTCTCTATGATGTTCACGGTTCGATAAACACAGATGGAATCAGAATTTATGAATTATGGGAACATTAACGAATGTATGAAATAATATCACTCTATTTTCACAAACTTAGTGAAGAACGATGACAATAATACAAATTAATATATTTATGTCACTACCAAAGAAAAATATCGTAAAATGCCGTATTTACAAATACAAATCGTTGTGATATAATTGTCAGAAAAGGAGGAATTTTTATGAAAATAAAAAAATTGTTAAGTTTAATTCTTTCACTTGTTTTTGTAATATCAATGGCAGTCATCCCAAATGGAATTTCCGCATCAGCAACGGCTGATGTTGAAAAACCAGTCATTGACATATCAACACTTACTGTATCAAAGAAAAATGCAACGGTTGGCGATACCGTAAGATTCTCGATAAAAATTACAGATAACGTAAAAGTCAGTAGTGTTGCCATCAACCTAAAATCTCCAATGACTCAAAAGACTGTTTACATCGGATTGAAATATGATATTTCATCAGATAGATATATCAGAGATTTTGCCGTTACAAATACTATCGAAGAAGGCACGTGGAATATTTCATATATTTATGCAACAGACGGCTCTGACAATTCAACATATTGTTATAATCGTAAATATTTTTCAGGGTCATCAAATCCCGACTTAAGTTCATATAGCTTTACTGTTACAGGCACGAATGCTGATACAATTAAGCCTGTCATTGACATATCAACACTCACTGTATCAAAGAAAAATGCAACGGTTGGTGATACCGTAAGATTCTCGATAAAAATCACAGATAACGTAAAAGTTAGTAGTGCTGCCATCAACCTGAAATCTCCAATGACTCAAAAGACTGTTTACATCGGATTAAAATATGACATTTCATCAGATAGATATATCGGAGATTTTGCCGTTACAAATACTATCGAAGAAGGCACTTGGAATATTTCATATATTTATGCAACAGACAGCTCTGACAATTCAGTATACTGTTATAATCGTAAATATTTTTCAGGGTCATCAAATCCCGACTTAAGTTCATATA
>CALBHM010000214.1 GCA_937892835.1 uncultured Ruminococcus sp.
CGACGTACTTTTACCTGTCGAAAATAGTACCGTTTTGATCAAGCCAAACAATTATTACGCCCTTTGGATAACAGTTGAGCTGCCGGAAGATATGAAAGCGGATAACTATGAAATTAAGATATGCCTTTCAAGAGACGGTGAGAAAATTAGCAGTAACACATTTAACCTGCACATTGTTAACGCTGTTTTACCCGAGCAAAAGCTCATTTATACTCAATGGTTTCACTGCGACGGAATAGCGAATTATTATAAAGTACCCGTTTTCAGCGAGGATTTTTGGTCGCTTGTCGAAAGCTTTATGAAAGCGGCAGTTCATACAGGCGTAAATATGCTTCTGACGCCGGTTTTCACTCCTCCGCTCGACACACAGGTAGGCGGTGAACGCCTGACGGTGCAGCTTGTTGACGTTAAGCTTGAAAGCGGTAAATACATCTTCGGATTTGAAAAATTTATCCGCTGGGTAAAACTGGCTCAAAAATGCGGGATAAAATATTTTGAAATTTCGCATCTTTTTTCACAGTGGGGAGCTAAATATACTCCGAAAATCGTTGCCGAAGTTGACGGAGTTAAAAAAAGAATCTTCGGTTGGGAAACATTGGCTGATTCAATTGAGTATGCCGATTTTCTGCATGCTTTTTTGCCTAAACTTATTAAAGTAATACGTTCCCTTAAAATAGAGAAAAGTACATTTTTCCATATCTCGGACGAGCCTAACGAGGAGCAAATCGAAAACTATTCGAGAGCAAAGAGCCTTATCGCTCCCCTGCTTGAAGGATTCACGATAATCGATGCACTCTCCGACTACAGCTTCTACGAAAGCGGCATAATCGCCCGCCCGATTCCCTGCACAAACGATATTGAGAGCTTTATTGAAAAAGGATTTTCGCATCCGTGGACATATTATTGCTGCGGCCAGGGAGGTAAGCTGAGCAATCGCTTCTTCGGTATGCCTCTGTCAACAACAAGAATTATCGGCGTTCAGCTTTTTAAATACGGCATTGAGGGCTTTTTGCAATGGGGCTTTAATTTCTATAATTCTCAATTTTCACTGAGAAGCATTGATCCTTTTGCCGTCACTGATGCCGACTCGGCATTTCCGTCGGGCGACTCATTCACGGTTTATCCCGGTGAAAAGGGTGCAATAGAATCTGTTCGAAGCGAGGTTTTCTATGAAGCTTTGCAGGATATGCGTGCGTTAGCTCTTCTTTCAGAAAAAATAGGTAAAAGCAATACAGTTTCGCTTATTGAAAATGAATTTGGAACAATTACGTTTACGGACTATCCACGTGGAACGGATAATATGTTAACATTGCGAAAAATAATTAATACTCATTTGGACAATCTAAACAAAGAGTAATATAATAACTAATTTTCTTTGATTTAATCAGCAAATCATGTTATAATAATAAAAATTTATACGGTATTACTTTAATAAAGGAGAGATAATAATGCTTGAAAGAGCCGAATATCCGGAACAGGTCGGCGTTGATTCCGACGTTGTAACCGATCTTATTAAGTTCTTCGAGAAACTCGTATATAATATAGACAGTCTGATGGTTGTGAGACACGGCAAGGTTGCCTGTGAATGTCATTGGGCACCGAACAGGGTCGATACACCTCACGATATGTATTCCTTAAGCAAAAGCATAACCGCCACGGCGATAGGCATTGCCGTTGACGAGGGTTACATATCGCTTGATACTAAAATATATGAAAAGTATTTTCCGCATAAGCTCAGGGGCTTGGTCGGCAAGCAGCTTGAATGGGCCAAAAAAGTCACAGTTCATGATGTTCTTTCCATGAGAATGGGCAAGGTCACAAGCGTTTTTGACGACAAAGCAAAGACAGACTGGGTCAACGGAATCCTTGACAAGCCGATTCAATTTGAGCCGAACAGCGATTGGAAATACATCAGTGAGAACGCCTATCTCCTCTCATGGATTCTCCAAAGAGAAACAGGCATGACAATGACGGAATATCTAACTCCGAGACTATATGAACCGCTTGATATCAAGGTTCCTCACTGGGAGCAAAGCCATGTTGACGTTGATGCCGGCGGCTGGGGCTTAAAGCTCACAGCCGAGGATATTGCTAAGATTTCCATGCTTTACGTCAACAAAGGCGTTTACAACGGTAAGCGAATCTTCTCTGAGGATTGGTTCAACAAGGCAACGTATCCTTACACTAAAAAGACCTATCCTGTGTTTTCCGATAATGCCGAATACGGCTATCAGGTGTGGATCGACCACGAGCATCATGACACGACCTATCGCTTTACCGGTCTTTACGGTCAGTTCTCGTTTATGTTCCCGGATCAGGACGCCTGCGTTGTTATAACTGCGAGCGACACTCGTGACGGTGATGCAATAGCGGCTGTTTACAAGCATTTCCCGAAAGCATTTATTGAGCCGAAAGAGCTTGACGAAAAGAAACAGTTCGAATTCAAAGCCCTGACTTCAACAAGAGCCTACGGTCCGGATTTCAAGCATTCGCTTGGCAGACGTGACACGAAGCGTGAGAATAAATACAGCAACAGAATGATGAAATTCGTTCCCCTCCCCTATTCAAGCACGCAGGGCGCAGTTACATATTTCATGTGGCGCAAGAAGATAGGCGGACTGACAGATATCGTTCTCAGCTTTGATAAAGAGAATGCCATTATGTCATTCAAGGAGAACAATTCCGAGAGAATGACGATCAAGGCCGGCATGAACAATGAATATACGCACAATGTTATAACCCTCGGCGATAACGAGCTCATCGTTGACGCCCAGGCGACATGGAACCGTGACGGCAGTCTCGAATTTTTCCTTTATAATTCAGGCAGGCCAC
>CALBHM010000215.1 GCA_937892835.1 uncultured Ruminococcus sp.
TCGGCATTATGGTGTTTGACTGCCGGTACAATAACCGTAAAACTAAGTATCACGGCAAATATGCAAACAACTGCGGAGGAGATTATTATAATTTTCTTTTTCATTTTAATTCTTCTCCTGCTTTCTTTCAAAGAGTTTGATTGAAAAATAAAAAACGGAAATCAAGCCGATTGCGATAAGCAAATATCCGATACCGTCCTTTGCTATTTCTGCAACGCTTGTTAGATTATTTGCAGTTTGCGCTGCAGCATTTTGAATTCCCGTGTAAGCATCGCCGCCGTAGGTGTTGGACGGCTCATAAAGTCCGCATGATTTACCGAACATTGTAGTGCCGAAAATAAATGAAATTATGCCGGAAATAATACCGCCGATATAAAGCAATAAGCTTATTAAGGACTTGTTGCTCATTGAACGATGTATATTGTTAGATATAGGCGTGAAATTTTCAACGGTAGGGGAATATGAGGCTGCCGTTTGATTAATAACGGGGCTGCCGCATTTTCCGCAGAATTTGTCTATGCTATGTATTTTTGCCCCGCAATTTTTACATTCCGTATATTCGTTCGCTTCAACTTGAATAATAATTGTATCGCCGTTTGTTATGCCTAAATCGGACAATTTTTTATTTTCTTCCAGGCTTTTTCCTGTTGCCTTGTTAATAAGTTTGTATTTTATAATATTTCCGTCCCGATCGGTTTGAGCCAACTGATTCGTAATTATAAATTTTGAAAGAAAGTATCCGCAAATTGTATCTTCGGGAACTGAAACCAGACTTTCCGCATTTGTTATTGAATTAATAAGTTTTAAATTAATCTCTGCCACAATAATACCTCCCTATTTTTTCTCTGCAAACATTTCCTGCAGAAGATCCTCTGTGCTGACAGACAGAACGCCGGACAGCTTCAGAATAATGCCGGCTTTTGGTTTTGAAATGCCGTTTTCCCATTTTGAAACGGCCTTATCCGATACACCGACAAGCTTACCAAGTTGAAATTGAGATAATCCTTTTGAAAGTCTCAGCTGTCGGAGATATTGCCCAAACTCAAAATCATTCAAAATAACACCTCCGATATAATTATAATCCATAGCTTTTGACTTCACAATATGCAAAGAGTCAACCGGCGGTTGAGTTTGTTGCTATAATATTATCACAAAAAAGCGATGAATAATAAAACTCGGTATAAGCGTATGACAATTTGGTATAAGCGTAAAAAACGACGTGCCGTTTAAGTATGACACGCCGTTTTTATGTTTTTATTTGAAAATTTTGAAAATCTTATTTATTACTCTTGAAATTGCTTTGAAAACAGAAGTTATGAACCCTTCGATTTTTTTGCCTATCGTTTCTTTTTTGTCGGGTGTTTCAAAAGTAATATATGCTTCGATATGTCCGTTTTGCAAAAGTTCGGCAAGCTTTTGGAAAGTGATATCTTCGCCGTCAAGGCCGACGCTGATATATACTTTTTCCATTTTAAAGAATTTTCCGTCAGCTCCGCAATTAGGATTATCAAAATCAAACTCATCTGCAAGAACGCCGTCAAAGGTTATACTTTCAAAAAACAGATAATATGTATTCGGGAATCTTTGCACAAGCTCCGGCCAAAAATGATATTCGGATGTGTTGTACATCACTGTTTTGCCGCCGAATGCTATTACATCTTTTCCGTCATCTTTTTTTCTGTTTTCTATTGTGTTTATTGAATAGCTTGTTTCCGAGGCATTCTTTTCTGTTTGTGAGCTTTTGGGAACGGTTACTATCAGCCTTGAATCCGCACCCGAAAATGCATCTTTAAGCGAACAGTTTTTTGAAAGAATACAAACAACGGCCAACGATCTGCACTGCGAAAAAGCATTTTTGTCGATTGTTTTCATTCCCGAACCGATAAACACTTCGTTAAGTCTGTTACATTCGGAAAAAGCGTTGGATTCGATTGTTTTAACGCTGTCCGGCAAATAGACATATCGAATATTGCTGTTGCGATTGAATGCAGAAGAAGCGATAACTGTTACCGGGCAATTATTGATTTTTTCGGGAACTTTGACTTCCTTTTCTCTTCCTAAGTAACCGGTAATTGTTACTTCATTGTTATCAATAACATAATCCCAATTCAAAAGCTTTCCACAAACGACACACGAATCTCCTTCGTATCTGTGCGGAACAAGAGGAATTGTTTCCGTGTATGTATCATTGCAAGCGGAACAGGTATAGGTTCTTTCGCCCTCGCTGACGCAGGTCGCTTCCTTTGTTACTGCGGAGGAATATTTGTGTCCGGTTGCTTTCAACGTTTCGGTGTAGGTGTTGTTGCAAACCGAACAGGTGAAGGTTCTTTCACCGTCGTTTACGCAGGTTGCTTCAGTTGTTATTGCGGAGGAATACTTGTGTCCCGTCGCTTGCAGTGTTTCGGTGTAGGTTTCGCCGCACTGACATGTGTATGTGTTCTGCCCGTCTGTGGTGCAGGTCGGTTCTACCGAGGATGTTAAATCGAAAACATGAGTATGTTCGGGTTCTTCAAGATTGGTATCTGTACGCAGCTCCTTGAGCGTCATAGCCGGTTTTATAGAAAAATTCGTGTAGTTGAAATCATTAAATAAGGTAAGAGAGCCATATTTGTCAAGAGTCCAAAACGATATTCCGTCAGCTAAAGCGTGAGTACGCAGCATACAATAATAAGCATATTTCCATGGAGTATTTAAGTATACCTCAGATGATGGAGAGAAAATGCCTTGGGATCTTGCGTAGTCAGAGGCGAGGTCATTCTTTCTGCTGTCAATCTTCTCGTTGTATTTTCCGGCATAGCCGTATGCCGGATTCGTCAGGTCGTACCATGATGGGAGATAGACATAATCATCCGTTGCCGCACGGCTGACGTCCTTTCCGTACAAATAGCTTTCACTGTTATGCGTTCCATTGATTGTTCCTTGGTCTGCAAGATTCTCATTATGAGTCAATGCTATGTTCTTTTGCTGTGTGTTGGTGAAAGCTGTGTTATAAAAATCCTCATTAAGCCATTTACGGACATCGCTTGTTGCGTAGTCGTTTCTTGGCAATCCGTTCTCTTTCGGCGTAACATTATAGAATTGACCGTCAAGCGCATCAACGCTTATCACATATCCCGTTTGCGGGTCAAGAACCTTCCACCTGATAGGCTCATATTTGAACCAATAAGGGCCTACGGTGTATCCGTATTTTGCTGCAATTTTCTCATCATAGGTTGATGTGAGGCTTGTGGATTTGTCGCCGCAATTCTTTACGACACGGTATTTGTTGCCGTTATAGGTTACGTCGGCATACTTTATCGTATCAATCTCTTTTGGAGGGTTCATCGAACCGTTCCAGCAATAGCTCTTCATCGTCTTCCATTCAAAGCTTAGCGCATTAAGCTCCGATAACAGCTCTTCGTCCTTGACTTCGGACTGAGGATAGTTGCCGTACTCAATAATGCTTCCGACCTTGTATGTTGTTTCCTCGGCTTCGGCGATAATCGTCATCGGAATCATAGTCATAAGAATTATTAAAGTCATGATTCCGGCAATAATTCTCTTTCCGTTCTTTTTCATGTTAATCTCCTCAGTTTTATTTTGTATGTAACATCAATCCGACTTCAACAACAAAAATATCATTGCATGATATTTCAACATATCCGTCGTATTTTTGTACAGCCTTTTTAACATTCTGCAATCCGAATCCATGGTTTTCTCTGTCACGCTTTGTTGTTTGTATCGTGTTGTTTTTTATCGTGACCTTTTCCTTGACCGGATTGGAAATTTTAATCACAACGCCTCCGTTTTTCTCGCACGAATCAATATTAACGGTACACGGAGATACCTCGGCGGCAGCCCTTACCGCATTGTCGATAAGATTTGCAAGAATCGTACAAAGGTCGTAATTTCCAATTCCCTCGGATGGGATTGAACCGCTGAATTCAATGCTTACGTTAACATCCTTCGCATTTGCGGATTTTTCGGATATTATTGCGTCGGCAAGGTAATTGCCTGTTGTTAGTCCGCCCGATGTTTGAGCGAGTGAGCTGCTTATCTCGTCAATATAATTTTCCGCTTCCTCAATACGTCCGTCCTTAATAAAGGTTTTTATTGAAAACAGATTGTTTTGATAATCGTGACGGAAGGCTCGTATATCTCGATTTTTCTTCATCATTTCATCGTATCGTCTAAGCTCGGTGTTGAGAATGATATCCGATTCCCTTTGCTTAAACGTGGCCTTAGTGTATCTGAAAAATACATATCCAAAGCAAATCACAATTAGCGTTGATGATAAAAAGGTAAGTGCGTTTGAAATTTCGGTATAATATGCACTGTCCTTTGTGAGCATAACCTTGTAATAAGCCGAGTAATCCGCAAAGAAAATCACAATGTATATCACGGGAGAAATATTTTCAAGAAACTCCGGCTGAGCCGTGACTTTCAAAAGCTTTTTTAAAGCGAAAATCGCAAAGATTGTCAAAAAATATATAAGACAATATAAAAGCAGTTCTTTAACGATTGTCGGCCTTGAATAAGCAGAAAAAATAATCGAATGTATGTAGTCAAAAGTGGAGCAAAGACAAAATCCGAACAGTGCAAACGTCCGTTTCTTTTCGTGCCTAAAGAGTAAATACGGCAATATCATTGATGAGCACATCATCAGCAGCTCATTATAGAATGTTGAATCCTCGGAATTGACCGTCAAACTGAATATGCAGTTGATTATGATGCAGGCAACTGCCGCAAAAATAAACGGAAATAAATTTTTGCGTTTTTCATATCCGAATATGAAATATAACATACCGAGTTCCGCACAGGAAAACAATATTAAAGAAGCAAGTCCTGATATGAATAATGTCATGCTGTAATCGTCCTCTGTTTTTTATTATCGTTTCAGCCAGCAGA
>CALBHM010000216.1 GCA_937892835.1 uncultured Ruminococcus sp.
TTATTAATGCGATAGTCAAAGTGAGCGTTCCGCTTGAAACAGGCGACAGGGAGATTTATTCGGGATATACGGATATAAACGGTGTCGTGGACAACATATCTTTGCCTGCACCCGACAGCAGTTATTCCCTTGACGAACAGAACACGACCGTTGAACCTTATGCTGTTTATGAGGTAACGGTAACCCATCCGGATTTTGCAAAATCGGAGTTTTTCAATGTTCCTGTTTTTGCAAACATCAAAGCCATTCAGCCGGCAAGGCTTGTTCCTCTGACGGAAACCGGCGGCGAACCGGGTACGTTTAATATTCCCGAGCAGCCAATGGGACTTTTCGGAGGTGATGTTTGATGCCTGACAGACCGATAATTCCCGAATTTATCACGGTTCATCTCGGCAGACCGACTGCGGCGGCGAGAAACGTTCGTGTGCCGTTTGCACAGTATATCAAAAATGTTGCATCAAGCGAGATTTATCCGACGTGGCCGGAAAACGCATTGAGGGCGAATATTTATGCCGAAATAACCTTTGCTCTCAACCGTATTTACACCGAATATTACAGGTCAAGAGGCTACGATTTTGATATAACAAATTCGACCCAATTCGACCAATATTACGTTGAAGGCAGAGATATTTTTGAAAACATAAGCCGTGTTGTTGATGATATTTTTAATGATTATGTCGTCAAGCAGGGACAGATTCAACCGTATTTTACCCAGTATTGTGCGGGAACCTGCGAGGGGCTTTCACAATGGGGCACGGTCACTCTTGCAAATCAGGGCTATACACCGTACAGAATACTTCAATACTATTACGGAAACGATATTGATATTGTAAGAAATGCACCGATAAAAACAAATACGCCGACCTATCCCGGTACACCTTTGAGGCTCGGAAGCGGCGGTGAAGACGTTGTCGAAATTCAGCGTGAATTGAATCGAATTGCCGCAAATTATCCGTCGATTCCGAAGATTTCAGGCTCAAGAGGATATTTTGAGAAGACAACTCAAAATGCAGTCAAGCAGTTCCAGCGGATTTTTAATCTTGATTCTGACGGAATCGTCGGCAAGGACACATGGTATAAGATCAAGCAGATTTATAACGGAATAAAGGGTCTTTCAGAGCTTTATTCCGAGGGTATAACAATCAGTGAAGCCGAAAGAAAATATGAAAAGGTTCTCAAAAAAGGCAATAGCGGTCCATCGGTAAGAATCCTGCAATATTATCTCAATTTCCTCAGTTATTTTAATCTGAAATTACCGTATGTTGCGATTGACGGAATCTTTGGAGACGAGACCCGTGACGCAGTTCTGACATTCCAGTCGCTTTACGGCCTTGACGTTGACGGAATTGTCGGCAGAGACACATGGGATATGATTCAGAATGCATATGCCGGCGTCCTCACTTCATTGCCGGATGAGTACAGAAGCTATTCATCCTTGCTTTATCCGGGATATATTATCACAACTGGAGCGAGCGGAAAGGTTGTCGAGCAGCTTCAGACCTACCTCAAAACGATTGCTGCCAACAGTCCATCTGTTCCGGATGTTACAGTTGACGGTTACTATGGCGATGAGACCAAGAATGCGGTCCTGGCAGTTCAAAAGCTTGAAGGCATTGAGCAGAACGGTCAGGTTGGCGTGTTGACATGGAACGCAATAGTAAATCTTTATAATCAGTTTAGATAAACGGTATATTTTAACTCAGTCCGAAAATAATAACATTATCAATTTTACGAGGAAATGCTTATGGATAATGTGTTATTTTCGGATGTTTTTGATTATAATGAAAGGCTTTTTGACAGGTATTTCAGAACAGATTTGAATTATGATGTCGTTGCGACAAGATTCAATGCCGGCGGCAGAAAAGCAAAGCTTTATTTTATTGACGGCTTTATCAACGGTGAAACCTCGGAGCGTGTTATGAATTTCATGATGCAGGCGAGCGAAATTGATGAAGATGTCGGCACTGCCGAAGAGTTTGCACAAAGGCTCATTGCCTATATGGAAATTGAGTTAAGCAATGATATAGAAAAAATTGCCAAGGTCGTTTACTCGGGTGCAATGCTTGTTATTGTTGACGGATTTGACATAGGCTTCCTCGTAAAAACGAGGAGCTATCCCAAGCGTGACGTTGGCGAGCCGGACAACGATAAGGTGCTCAGCGGAGCGCATGACGGATTCGTGGAATCTATTATGATAAATACCGCTCTTGTTCGCCGCAGAATCCGTGACCGTGATTTGGTGATGGAGGTCAGAGAAGCGGGCGTGAGGTCAAAGACGGATATTGCAATATGTTATCTTAAGGGTAAAGCCGATGAAAAAATCGTTGCCGACCTCAGAAAGAGAATTGACAAGATTGATGTTAACACTCTCAACATGAGCCAGGAGAGTGTTATCGAATGTCTTGTCAGAAAGCAGAAGTGGAATCCCTTTCCAAAGGTTAGATATACCGAGAGACCGGACGCCGCAGCGGCGAGTATAGCCGAGGGCAGCGTAATTCTTTTTGTTGACAATTCTCCGGCGGCAATGATAATACCGACAGGCTTTTTTGATTTTTTGCAGGACACGAACGATTATTATTTTCCGCCGTGCGTCGGCACATATCTTCGATTTGTCAGAGGCTTAATTTTCGGACTTGCATTGCTGCTTGCCCCTGTGTGGTTTTTGTTGATAAAAAATCCCGAGCATATTCCGGCATGGCTGAGCTTTATTCAAATTAAAGAATATTATTCGCTCCCGATCATTGCCCAGCTTTTGATAATCGAGGTCGTTATTGATGCGCTGAAGCTTGCATCATTGAACACTCCAAGCTCATTGAGCAATTCATTCAGCGTTATCGGCGCACTCGTTCTCGGAGATTTGGCAGTCAGTGCCGAACTGTTTTCGTCAGAAGTAGTGCTGATAATGGCGTTTGTCGCAATAGCAAATTTTGCCCAGCCGAGTTTTGAACTGGGTTATGCCTTTAAGCTATCGAGAATTTTTATTGTTGTAATGACGGCAATATTTAATCTTTGGGGATTTATTATCGGCTTCCTGATTGTCGCACTTGTAATAGCGTTCACCAAAACGGTTACGGGAAGGGGATATCTTTACCCGCTGATTCCGTTCAACGGCAAGGCTATCAGCCGATTATTGATAAGGGAATCAATCAGCAAGGATAATACTTGACAAATTCACCGTGATAGGTTAATCTTATTTGTGGTGATGAAATGAAAAATCGTTTTATTAAAATATTATCTGCGGCAACGGCTTTTTGTATGGTTTTCTTGCTTGCTTCATGTAAAGACAAGACCGAAACGCCGACGCAGGATGTTGAGCCGATATCTGAAAAGTCCGTAACCGAGGAAACAGTTAAAATCGTGAATATTCCGACGGATTCATCCGAGCTGACGGATATGCTCAATGCGGCGGTTAATTATGTTGACAAATACTGCTACAAATATAAGAAATCATTGAAATGCGACGCAAGCGTAGATTCTCTCGGCTCATTGTCTGCTGCCTCAAATGCCGCAGAAGCTTTTGCTTCGGTATTCGGAGAGAAGGATATAACTGCCGATTATGATTACAATGCCGACAAAAAGCTATTTGCGAATAATTTTATTAAGGACACATTTAAGGAGGAAGAAATTTCTTCGATAACGGCGGAGCAGGACGGCGATACGGTAGTGATTACGGCGAAGCTTAACGACGAAAGCAACCCGACGGATGAAAAAGGTGTTCTTTACCGTCTCGGCGGCGATTATGTTAATGCCGAGGCAGTGACAGCTTCTCTCGGCGAGTTTAAATCGTCTGCGTCATCGGTCAGCATTTCTGCCGACTCAATAAGCATAATTGCGAGAATAAGCACAGAGGATTCGAGTCTTAAATCAATGACCGTGAATTACACGGAGCGGTTCAATCTTTCGGGTGTGACGCTTGTCAAGCTCAGCGGCGGAGCGGTCAGCGGCTCGGCAAAAACAGTTGTTGAGTATACAAATTTCGGCTAATAAAGATAATTTTGGTTTATCTAAAAAAACAGTGGAAATTTTCTGCCGGATATGATAAAATAGGAATATAATTTTTATGGGAGAGTGTAAATCCATGAACAGAAGCTGGAAAAGTTTTATTGTAATCGTTTCGGTTATGCTTTGCGTTGCTATCGGATGCACGGCTTGGAACGTTGCACTTGATAAAATAACAGGTAGTATTAATCCCGATGTCAGCCAGTCGGATGACGCGAATAATTCTGGCAGCGGCGTGAATAGCAATGGTTCAAATAATACGATTCAGAATGGCAGCGGTACAGTTACGAACGCTAACGGACAGACTGTTACAACTGCCAACGGAACAGGTGTTGTTATAAACAACGGAACAGGCACTGTTACGGGCGGCTCAAGCACAGGCGGTTCGGCTCAGCCGGCTGCAGCAAGCGTACTCGGCTACAATAAAAATCAAATTGTCGCTTATTATAACACCTGCCTTCAAAGCTCATATGCTCAGGCGAAAATGACCGATGTTAAAACGGAAAAGGTTACAATCGGTGTTGATTCCGTTACAATCAACGGCAAGGTGAACGGCACTGTAACAAGCATAGCGAACAGCATTGCAAGCAGCAACCAGAAGCAGACCGAGGATAGCAAGAGCTTTTCAAGAGGCAGAGCCTCTGACGGCACAGCGGCAAGTACTTTCGTTCTTCCGGCAAATCTTTCTTCCGCCGGCGTTAAAAGCGCAAACATTTCAAGAAGCGGAAGCGGCTACAAGGTTATTATAACTCTCGTCGCCGAAAGCTGTGGACACAACACAAAGCCGCCATACAATGCATCCTGTGCATGGCCGCTTGATATCAATGAGGTTGCCGGTGCGTTGAACGGTTTTGCCGAAATCACAAAGGCTCAGTTTGATTATCCCGGTACAATGCTTACGGCCAATATTGTTGCGGCAGGACGTGTCAGCTATGTTCGGGTTGATATGCCCCTTACAGTTAAAGACGGTACAGGTGTTGTAACAAAGAACATCCCGGGCGTTAAGGGTATGGTAATCACAGCATCGGCTCACGGCAAGTGGGTTTGTACTCACACGATGAGCTTCTAAGCGAAAAAATTTAACCCGACAGTTTTTGCTGTCGGGTTTTAATATGTAAAAAAATAGACAAAAAAAGAGCAGGCCTCTTGACCTACTCCTTTGTGGCCTGGGAGTGAGAGTAACACCCCCGCAAATACATTGAAAATTCTACATTACTACGGCATAGACGTACAGGTTTATTACTTAAAACAATCCGCCCCTGTATCACACAGGGGCGGAGCTGCTTATTTGTCATACGGTACTCGGAAATAGTCCAAATACTTCTTAAACCTGTCCTGTGCAGTCAGACAGGTATCACGCAGGTAGCCGCGCTCGTTCTGCCATTCCTTCAAGCCTCGGTAGTAGAACATCTTGATGTCGTCCTCGATGATAAACGGCACGATGTTGTTCCGCAGACATTCTTTGAAAAGCAGCAGGCGACCGACTCTGCCGTTGCCGTCCTGAAAAGGATGGATGCGCTCAAAGCGGTAGTGAAAGTTAAGTAAATCATCAAAGGTTTTGCTCTCAATGGCGTTATATTCAGCAAGCAGCTCCTTAATCTCCGCACAGACATTCTCCGGTGCAGTTGTATCCATTCCGCCGACCTCGTTGGGTAGTCTCTTGTAATCTCCGACGGCAAACCAATCGAGTCGGGAATCGGAAGTTCCGCTTTTCAGAACGGCGTGCAGCTGCTTGATGAACACCTCGCTCAGTATATGATTTGCACTATCGATAACCATATCAATGCACTTGAAATGGTTGGCGGTCTCGACCACATCGTCCACTTTGACCACTCCGCCCGATATGCCGATGGTGTTCGTCTCGAAGATATAGCGCGTCTGATCGTGGGTGAGGCGACTACCCTCAATGTGGTTGGAGTTATATGTCAGATCGATCTGAATTTTATGATAAATGCCGCCGTGCAGCTTTGTCGCTTTCTCGGCCTTTAGCACCTCGAGAAGTGTCTTTGGTGCATCATTTTTTTTGTTAATGCGGTCGGGCTTCTCTGCGGTTTCGGGTATATTCCATGTCTTGCCGGTCAGAAATGCACCGTCGATTTTTCCTGCGGCACAGTACCCACGCACACTGCGTTCTGAAACGCCCCACTTTTTCGCTGCTTCCGCAACAGAAATATATTTCATAGCGAACCCTCACTTTCTGTACAGTGATAA
>CALBHM010000217.1 GCA_937892835.1 uncultured Ruminococcus sp.
GCGTGTTATCAATAACTTTATGATTCAGGGCGGTGACCCGACAGGTACGGGTCGTGGCGGCGAGAGCATCTGGGGCGGCTCATTTGAGGACGAGTTTGACCTCGGACTTCACAACCTCAGAGGCGCGCTCTCCATGGCGAACGCAGGCCCGGGTACAAACGGCAGCCAGTTCTTCATCGTTCAGGCAGGCACGGTTGACGGCAACCTTATGGGTCAAATGGAAATGATCGGAGAAAAAATGTTCCCGGCTCAGTGTATCGAGGATTACAAGAAGGTCGGCGGTACTCCGTGGCTTGATTTCAAACATACGGTTTTCGGTCAGGTTTATGACGGAATGGATGTTGTCGATGAAATTGCCAAGACGAGAGTTGACCTTATGGATAAGCCGTTTGATGACGTTGTTATCGAGAAGATCGAGATCGGCGAGTACGAGGGCTGATTAGTCCTTGCTTCGAAAGCAGTTTTTATTCGACTTCCACACAGGAGGAGAAAAATGAAATACATTAAATGGCTCATAGCGTCGGTCGTTGTTGTCGCTTTGCTGATATTCACTGCCGTGTTCGTTATCAATGCTTACAACACGGGCAAGATCGGCAATAAGGACGAAAAGGTTGCAAACGACTTTGTCGAGGATATTCAGGGCGTTTGGAAGAATACCTCGACGGGCACAATCGCATCAAAGGTAAATTCCGTTCGCTTCGGCGAGAACGGAAGGCTGACGGTCGTTGTTCTCGGCCAGACGGCAAGCGGAACATATTCCGATGAATACGACCTTGATTCAAAGAAGCACACGCTGACCGTCAAGGGCAATATCTACGGCGGACTTTCGATTGAACGTTCATTTGAAGCGTCGCTTAATGAGGATAAGGATACGCTTACGCTCAAGGACACAAAAGGCTCATTCGACTTTACACTTGTTAAAACCGATGAAACGGAATTGACAACAGCAAAAACGACACAAGCACCCAAAACGACTGTTCCGAAAACTGAAAAGCCGGCTGAATCAACAGGTGACACGGCGCAATATACAGAAGCCTTGCTCGGTAAATGGGTTTCAAAGCTCAACACGGCATCGGGCTATGAATTTGTTGATGCATCAACGGTCAAAATATCGCTTGTTGGATTTTCAACCGACGGAACATATACTCTTTCGGTTAATGAAAACGGTCAATGTGAGCTTAAAATAAACTATGTCAGTCTCGCAGGAGTAACTGTTTCTAACACATATATCGCAGAAATCGGCGAATCTGAGCTTACGCTGATACAAAAGAGTGCGGAATCTCTTTCCGTAACTTATGTTAAAGCACAGTAAATCGGTATGTTAACAAAAAATTTATAAATATCTTCATTTTTCCACTTGTTATATTACGCATTTTGGTATATAATAAAATGAAACTAAGCGGAGGTGTTTACAATGACGGATAAAACGATTCAGTTTTCTATAAAGGAAGACCATGAGAAGGAAATGAAATCGACTTTGAAAGCCGTTTATAATGCGCTGAGTGAGAAAGGGTATAACCCCACCAGCCAGATTGTCGGCTACCTTCTTTCCGAGGATCCGACATATATCACCACTCATAACAACGCAAGAAGTCTTATCCGCAGGATAGACCGTGATGAGTTGCTCCAGTCCTTGGTTAAAAATTATCTCAAAGATTAAGAAAGGCTGATATAAATGGCAGTTAAGAAAAAAGGGGATCAGTTTCTCACCTACAGAGGAAAGCCTCTTGTTCGCAGCGGAAACATGATCTATTACGGAAACATGAATGACCCGTATGTTATTATGATTCAGATCATGAGTAAAAAGATGCAGGGTGATGTTGAGGTTCCCGATAGAGTCCTCATTCAGCTCCTCAATACAGACCCGGATTGCCGTCCGAAGGAGCGCATAGTGAAGAAAAGTGAAAAGCACGGACTTTACAATGCAATGGATATCGGAACGATCTGGCTCGAAAGAGCACTTAAATAAACATAGCAAAATCAACGGACTGTACCCCCAAAATCGGCACGGTCCGTTTTGTAATATGCAATACTCGATATTTTTAACAAAAGTTTACTATTGTCCTAATCTTAACAAAAGATGATTTTTATTTAGTGGACTTTATTGAAAAGATATGGTATAATTACAAATTGGATAAGCAAATTATCTATATGGAATTTAGATGCTTTGTCGGTGACTATATCGGTTTTGAGTTTAGAAGAAATTATCAAGGCTTCCCCTTGAGGAGAAGCTCCGTCGTAAGACGGTGATGAGGTGGGAAAGGTCGAGTTTTATGACATTAAAATAAAGAGATATAAATTCGCCACCTCATCCGAGCGGCGCAATCCGCCGCCCACCTTCCCCTCAAGGGGAAGGCTGATCGGTTTCTGCACCGAAAATAACTTTTATCAAATTTTTATGGTGTGATGAGACGGAACGATGGTACGTTTCGTAGTGTCGATTGTCGAACCAAGAGTCAGAAAATTCAACCAAGGCTTCTGTTTGCAACGGTAAGCCGATAAAAAAGTTACAATACATAATAAAACAGGAGGTGCCGCAAGTGAAAAAGATTGATGCGACCGTCAAAAAAGAAACGCTTTTTATTGCCGCTTTTACGCTGATATTCAGTGCGGTCATGGAGCTTGTATTTCTCCTTCTCGGCTATTGGAGCTACAAGGTTGTGCTTGGTAATCTGCTCGGATTTGTTGCGGCTGTTCTCAACTTTTTCCTGATGGGATATACGGTTCAGGAAGCAGTTCTTCTTGAAGAAAAAGACGCAAAGAAAAAGGTTAAGCTTTCGCAGTCACTACGCACACTTATGCTTGTGGCCTTTGCTGCCGTAGGTTGCATTTTTAAGTGCTTTAACCCTATCGCAGTCCTTTTACCTTTGCTTTTTCCAAGAATAGCAATTCTCTTTAGACCGTTGTTTAAAGCTAACGATTGATATAAGATATAATTCGTACACGGAGGTGTTGCCGAATGAATAAAAAAAGCATAGGCTTCAAGCTTGTTGATGCCTTGCTGATACTTATGATGATTTTGCCGCTTGTCGGCGCAATGGCATTGCAGGTCATGACCAAGCCCGCTTCGGACGGCGTCGCAATCGCCGGTGCAAGAATCTTTTTTACGGTTCATATGCCGATACAGGATCTGCCGATAACGGAAAGTCAGGTCAACACATGGCTTATCATGATCTCACTTTTCTTCCTTTGTCTTTTCCTAACTCACGGATTGACCGAGAAGTGTGAATCAAAGCGTCAGGCAATAGCGGAATGGATCGTCGAAAAGACCGATAACCTTGTCAAGGACAACATGGGTGAGTATTTCAAGGAGTTTTCGCCGTTCGTCTGCGGAATCATGGCTCTTTCGGTTTTCTCGAGCCTTTCGTCAATGCTCGGAATCTTCCCACCGACGTCGGATATCAATGTTGTTGCAGGATGGGCGGTTATAGTTTTTATACTCATAACGCACTACAAGCTCAAGGGCGGATTTTTCAATTATCTTAAGAGCTTTACAGAGCCTGTTCCGGTGCTTACACCGTTCAATATCATCAGTGAATTTGCAACGCCGGTTTCAATGTCGTTCCGTCATTACGGCAATGTGCTTTCGGGTTCGGTTATATCCGCACTCGTTGCCGTCGGTTTGCAAAGCGTATCGCATCTTCTGCTCAGCTGGATTCCTGGCAAGCTCGGTGAATTCCCACTGTTTCAGATTGGTTTACCGGCATTTTTATCGCTGTATTTCGACATTTTCAGCGGATGTATGCAGGCGTTCATCTTTGCAATGCTCACGATGATTTATGTTTCGGGTGCATTCCCGATTGAGGAATGGCAGAAACGGCAGGAGAAAAAGAAACAGAAAAAAGCGGCAAAGAAAAAAGCCGCATAAATAAAACGGAGGTTATTATTATGACAGCAATCGCAATCGGAATTATTCTCGGATGCTGCGCTCTCGGCGCAGGTATGGCAATGATCGCAGGTATCGGCCCCGGTATCGGTGAAGGTAACGCAGTTGCCAAGGCTTGTGAAGCTATCGGCCGTCAGCCGGAGAGCAAGAGTAACGTCACAACGACCATGATCATGGGTTGTGCTATTGCCGAAACAACGGGTCTTTATGCCCTTGTTATCGCAATTCTTCTCATCTTCGTTGCTCCGAGCAGACTTGTTGATATTCTCATGAACTTAATCTGATTTTGTCGGGAGTGAATTTGTAATGCAAAATCTTGATGTCATATCGGTCAATATATGGCAGATACTGATCTCGCTTTGCAATCTTCTGATAATTTTCCTTTTGTTCAAGAAGTTTCTTTATGCCCGTGTGCGCAAGTTTGTTGACAAGCGCAAGGCTAACGTTGATGCACAGTATGAAAGGGCGCAGGAGGCCGAAAACGCCGCCCTCGCCGATAAGAAAACATACGAGGACAAGCTTCAAACGGTTAAGGCTGAAACTGACGAGATGATCAAGGACGCCACCGTCAGAGCGGACAGAAGAAGCGAAAAAATCATCACGGACGCTAAGGAAAAGGCCGACGGCATGATCCGTCAGGCTCAGAGTGAGATTGAGCTGGAAAAGAAAAAAGCTTCGGACGATATCAAGCATCAGATCGCCGATGTTTCAACGCTCGTTGCCGAGAAAATGCTCGAGCGTGAGATTGATTCGGACGATCAGCGGAAATTTATCGACTCTTTTATAGAGGGGATAGGTGACGGCGATGGCTCAGATAAGTAACGAATATGCCGAGGCACTCTTTGCGCTGGCATTGGAGACGGGACAAGTCAAGGAATATTCCGAGGCTCTCGATATTGTCCTGAACTTGATGAACGAAAACCCCGAATATATTGATTTTCTTGCTTCACCGGATATTCCGAAGCAGGAGCGTGTCGGTGCGATCGAAAGTGCATTCGGCGGCAGTATTCCCGAAATGGTGGTATCTTTTCTGTGCCTTCTTTGCGACAGAGGCAGAATCCACACGCTGAGGGATTGTATATCGGATTATAAAAAGCTGAGCGATGCCGCCGACGGAGTTTCAACGGCGGAGGTTATCAGCGCAGTTGAATTGACAGAAAAAGAAAAAGCTGCCCTCAAATCAAAGCTTGAAGCCCTCTGCGGCCACAGAATCGAGCTTGATTGCAGTGCCGATGAGTCGCTTATCGGCGGCGTGAAGGTCACGGTTGACGGTAAGGTTATCGACGGCAGCGTTAAACAAAAGTTGCATGAATTGAAGGGAGCGATGTATAGGTGAACGCCAGACCTGAGGAAATCAGCAACATTATAAAAGAACAAATAAAAAATTATAAATCAAAAATCGAAATGGCGGAGACCGGCACGGTTATCCTTGTCGGCGACGGTATTGCAAAGGTTTACGGTCTGCGTAACTGCATGGCAAGTGAGCTTCTTGAGTTTGAGGACGGAAGCTTCGGCCTTGCGCAGAACCTCGAGGAGGAGACCGTTTCAGTTGCTATTATGTCCGAGACGGACAAGATCAAGGAAGGCTCAAAGGTTCGCAGAACAGGACGTGTGCTTTCCGTTCCTGTCGGTGAGGAGCTTCTCGGCAGAGTTGTTAATGCGCTCGGTGAGCCGATTGACGGCAAAGGATCGGTTAATTGCAAGGCGACCCATCCGATTGAGTCGGAAGCACCGGGAATTATTCAGCGTAAGAGCGTTTCTGTTCCGCTTCAGACAGGCATTAAGGCTATTGACAGCATGATCCCTATCGGAAGAGGTCAGCGTGAGCTTATTATCGGTGACCGTCAGACAGGTAAATCCGAAATTGCCGTTGATACTATTATCAACCAAAAGGGCAAGGACGTTATCTGCATCTATGTTGCAATCGGTCAGAAGAACACTTCTGTTGTTCAGCTCGCTCAGAATCTTCAAAGAGCGGGAGCAATGGAGTATACGATTATAGTCTCGGCTTCGGCCTCCGAGAGTGCGCCCGTGCAGTACATTGCACCGTACTCCGGCTGCGCTATGGCTGAGTATTTCAGAGAAAAGGGCAGAGATGTCCTCATTGTATATGATGATTTGAGCAAGCATGCGGTAGCTTACCGTGCACTTTCCCTGCTCATTCGCCGTCCGCCGGGACGTGAGGCTTACCCTGGAGATGTTTTCTATCTCCATTCAAGACTTCTTGAACGTTCGGCATGCGTTGCTGACGAATACGGCGGAGGCTCAATCACCGCACTGCCGCTTATCGAGACGCAGGCAGGCGACGTTTCGGCTTATATTCCGACCAACGTTATTTCTATCACGGACGGACAGATTTTCCTCGAAACAGAGCTTTTTCATTCGGGTATCATGCCGGCTATCAACCCCGGTATTTCCGTCAGCCGAGTCGGCGGTTCGGCTCAGCTGAAAGCGATGAAAAAGGTTTCGGGCGAATTGAAGCTTCTTTATTCTCAGTATCTTGAGCTTAAATCATTCGCCCAGTTCGGCAGCGACCTTGATGCCGACACCAAGAAGAGACTTGCCCTCGGCGAAAGAATCGTTGAGGTTCTCAAGCAGGACAGAAATCATCCTCTCAGAGCAGGCTGTCAGGTTGTTATTATCTATGCCGTTATTCACGGCTACCTTGACAGCGTTGAGGTAAATAAGGTCAAGGATTACGAGGAGGAGCTTTATTCAAAGCTTGAAGCGGAGAAGCAGGATCTGCTCAACCGTCTTGAAGCCGGCTTCTACGAGCAGTGCGACATAGACGAGATCGAAGCTACGCTCAAGGAAATGCAGAGGTGATATGAATGGGAGCTGATATAAAATCTCT
>CALBHM010000218.1 GCA_937892835.1 uncultured Ruminococcus sp.
TATCCCGAGTGCAATCCCGAGCGGCTTGTTATAGGCAAATTCTGCTCGATCGGCTGCGGTGCAAAGTTTATTTTCAATTCAGCCAATCACGATATGAACAGCCTTTGCAATTTTCCGTTCCCTGTTTTCTTTGAGGAATGGGAGCTCGAAACCGATGTTAAAGCTATTTCAAACGCATGGGAAAACAAGGGCGACATCATTATCGGCAACGACGTTTGGATAGGCTATGATGCAATTATTCGTGCAGGTGTGACGATCGGCGACGGCGCAATCATAGGCACAAGAACTTTGGTAACAAAGGATGTTGAACCTTACACAATAGTCGGCGGAATTCCTGCAAAGCCTATTCGCAAAAGATTTGACGATGAAACAATCGCCGAGCTTGAACGAATTCGCTGGTGGGATTGGGACGAAGAAAAAATCAAGCAAAATATTTCTGCTCTGCGCTCCGGTGATCTCGGCGCACTTTTATCACTATAATTATTCCGAGGAAATTAGTATCAAACCAACTGAGAACCGAAAGGAAATATTTATGGATAATAAAGCAAGCATAACATCACTCATGTCGGCTTTCGCCCGTGCTTTTCACTATGAAAACGAGAAGCATCCTGTTTTCGCCGACACACTTGCAGAGAAATTGATAACTGATGAAGAATACAAAATGATTAAAAATTACATTCTCGGCGGAATTGATTTTTTTGCGCCCGAGAAGAAAGACAAATTTGCGAACGATACGGAAGCAGTCAGATATATTGTTAACTCTCAGCTTGCGCCGACTCCGCTCTGCCGTGCTGCATACTGTGAACATGCAATAAAAGCGGCGGTGATGACAGGCACGGAGCAGTTCGTAATCCTCGGCGCAGGCCTTGATACATTTGCACTGCGTGAAAAGGATTTTCTTCAAAATCATAAAGTTTTTGAGGTCGATCATCCCCTGACGCAAACGGATAAAATCAGCCGAATTAAGCGTGCCGATTTGGAAGTGCCGAATAATCTTAAATTTGTCGGAGTTGATTTTACAAAAGACAGACTTTCGGAAAAACTGCTTGAGGCCGGCTTTGACAAAAGCAAAAAGACTTTTTTCTCATGGCTCGGCGTAAGCTACTATCTTTATTTCCACGAGATTGAAAGTCTGCTCGGCGAGCTTAAAACGCTCGGCACGGAGGGAAGCACACTTCTCTTTGACTATGCCGACGCCGATCTCTTCGCAGCCGACGAAAAGAGAGTTAAAAATATGCTTGCGATGGTGAAAGCCGGCGGAGAGGAAATGCGTTCATGCTTTGATTACATGAGCATTGAAAAAATTCTTTCCGACAACGGATTTTTGATTTATGAAATGCTTATGCCGCATAATATTCAATCGGAAATTATTGACCCCTCGGGTTCGGATATCAAGGCATTTGAGCATATAAATTACATTCAATCAGTTCTAAAGTGAGGAATAACAATGGCAACTTCTGTTGATTACATTGAATTTGTAAAAGAAAGAGTCGATAAATTCGGCTTGATTCGCACAAGAAAAATGTTTGGCGAATATATGGTTTATCTCAATGACAGACCGATTCTTACGGTCTGCGACAACACGGTTTTCGTCAAAAAATTATCGGAGCTTTCCGAAATCATGAGCAATACCCCGTGCGGCTTTCCATACGAGGGAGCAAGGGAAAGCTATATTCTTGACATTGAAAATGATGAGCTTTTGGAAAAGGTAATTCCGCTTCTCGGCGAAATTGTTCCGCTTCCGAAGCCAAAGAAAAAGAAGTGAGTTTTATGAAATCGAGATACAAAATTGCAAAAAGAATTTTGATTTTCTGGACGCTGTTCATCGGAATAGGTGCAGTCGGCGGCGCAACAATGATGTTTGTTGACACCACGGGCAAAATTATGGGAATGGACGCAATGCTTCCTTATTTTCAGAAGCTTCCCTTTGCCGAATACGTCTTTCAAGATTTCCTGTTTTCGGGATTTGCGTTGCTGATTGTTAACGGAATTACAAACCTGACAGCGGCGATTCTGCTTTTAAAAAATAAAAAAGCCGGCATATACTGCGGCGAAATTTTCGGCATAACACTAATGCTTTGGATCTGCATACAGTTTTATATGTTTCCGCTCAACTTTATGTCGACCATCTTTTTTATTTTCGGATTTTTGCAAGCCGTGACAGGCTATGCGGCATGGGTTTTCTACAGACAGGAAAACTTTTTTGTTAATGAAAATTGCTACTCAAATATCGGCACAAATTCCAAGCGATTGGTCGTATATTTTTCACGCATGGGTTATGTAAAGCTGAAAGCCCTTGAAGAAGCCGACCGAACGGGAGCAGAGCTTTATGAGGTCAAATCAACAGAATCGACCGAGGGAACAAAGGGCTTCTGGTGGTGCGGCCGATACGGAATGCACCGTTGGGAAATGCCGATTGAACCGATTAACATCGAACTTTCTCGTTATGAACACGTTACAATTTGTTCGCCGATTTGGGTCTTTAATCTTTCCGCTCCGATGCGTTCC
>CALBHM010000219.1 GCA_937892835.1 uncultured Ruminococcus sp.
CAAAAACCTTTTCCCGAACGGAGAGGTAAAACTAAAATAAAAAACAGTGCAGAAACCGTCATTTGGCTTCTGCACTTATTATTTTAGCTTATTTTGCCGACAAGCAGCACATAACACGCTCGGATCGTTCTTGAGCCTGCAAGGCCGTCGACTTCAATCTTTGCGGCACGCTGTACTTGCTTTGTAGCTTCAACCGTACCGTCGCCGAAGATGTTGTTGTCGTCAACGCTCTGAGTAATAACCTTAGCTTTTTTCAAGGAAATCAAAAGCTGTTTGTAAGCATAAACGCCTTCATTGGCGTCGCCTTTCTGAAAATATCCTCTTGTCATGTCATTTCCTCCGATGTCTTGTGATTTTGGAATTTCAATTTCCGGCTTTTTATCCGGCTTTTTATCGTTAATTAATGCAGGATAATCAACATATCCGTAGTTGAGATCGGTATTACCGTCAATTCCCTTAACTTTGCCGGATGAAGTGTACTGCCATATTCCGTATGATTTTTTGTAGGTGTTCTTATCATTATATTGAGCAACCCACTTAGCTTTTTTGTCATACCATGAATCCGTCAGACGAGTGTTGAACCAGTTTGTGTTGGCATAAATACCTGCCCAATAGCCTGCCTGCTCGATTCCGTCGACGAAAACCTTTGCCATTTTAAGGATAGTCGAATTTGACTGACTGCCTGTTGTGGGTTCGTCCTCAAGATCATAATAAACAGGGTAGGAGGGCTTCTTGCCTTTAAGAAGCTTTAGACAGTTGTCAAGTTCTCTTTTTGCCTCCTCAACCGACTCGGCATAGCTGAAATAGTAAGCTCCCCACGGGATTCCGACACGCTCGCATTCCTTGACGTTTCGTTCAAAATACGAGTCGACTCCACCGCTGCCGTAGCCGCAGCGGATTATTGCAAACTTGATTCCGTCCGCCTTGACCCTGTTCCAGTCTATTTTTTTCTGCCAATAGGATACGTCAACTCCTTTATTTGCCATTCTCTTCATCTCCTTTCATGATTCGATCGGCTTTCTGAGCCTTTTCGGTGAAGCTGTTATTGTTCCACCATGACCAGACAGAGCCGATAACGGTAAGAATATAGGTTGCGTATTCCTGCCACTGATCAACGTCGATCGCTTCGCTTCTTTTTCCGAGAATAACGCAAAGCTGGCTGATAAGTGCGAGCAGGAGCACAATCGTTCTTGCCCAGGTTTGTACGGAAACACCTTTGATATTAATTTTTTTCATAGTTTACCCACCTTTCTGTTTCGGTACAAGCATATTTTAGAAAAAAACTATAATTCAGCAGAAATTCCGCCCAAAAAAGATATTTTCGGATAAACGCCGCCCTTTTCCGATAGGACGGCGTTATATAATATGCCGATACATGGGATAATATGACAAAATAAATTCTTCAAAAAAATTCACACGGAGTATTGACAAATAAAAAAGTCAATATTATAATATAACAGTGTTATATAACGCTGTTATAAAGAGGTGACGATATGGCTTTTGAGGATAAAACAACGCTTGAGCTGATTTTGAATGCAGCCAAGGAAGAATTCCTTGAAAAAGGTTTCAAGTCAGCTTCTTTAAGAAATATTGTTAAAAAAGCCGGCGTTACTACAGGTGCTTTTTACGGCTATTATACAAGTAAAAGCGAGCTTTTTAAGGCACTGGTCGACGAGGAATACAATTTTTTCATGAAGTCATACAAAAAAGCTTTGAATGATTTTGAAAGCTTGCCGAATGAAGAAAAGCCGTCTCAAATGGGTAATGCCGGACGTGACTGCATGAGACGAATGATTTACTACTATGATAAGCACAGAGATGCACTTAAGCTGATTTTGCAGTGCTCCGAGGGTACGAAATATGCTTTCATGGTTGAAGAAATGATTGAACTGGAACTTGACGGAACACATAAATACTATGAAGTGCTTAAATCCCTCGGTAATGAAGTTCCGAACATTGACCCAAGGCTTGAGCATATCCTTGTCACAGGAATGATGAACGCATATTTTGAAATGATGATTCACGACATGCCGCTTGATGACGCTGTTCATTATCTTGAAGAGCTGAATGATTTTTACACAGCGGGATGGATTAAAATTATGGGGCAGTGATGCTCTATAATTTTTAGGTCTTAGTTAGCTTTCGCTAACCGAGTGGTATATAAAGAGAGCAATTCTCTTGAATATAAAAGGAGGTATTTGAATTGAAAAAGCAATCAAATCTAAACCGGCTTCTCGGCTATGCCGGTAAACGAAGAATCCTGACTTATCTTTCATGGATTCTTTCGGCGGTGAGTGCACTTATAGCGTTGCTGCCTTTCTGGTACATTTGGCGTATACTTAAGGTCGTTATTGAAGTTGCCCCCGATTTTGGCAAGGCGACAAATATAACGCATTACGGCTGGATGGCTGTTCTGTTTGCTGTATTGGCGGTGCTTATTTATGTCGGTGCGCTTATGTGTTCGCACTTGGCGGCATTCAGAATCGCAACAAATCTCAGAATCGAAAT
>CALBHM010000220.1 GCA_937892835.1 uncultured Ruminococcus sp.
ATACGGACGGAATCGAGAATACCTCCGAGATGTGCAAAGCACTTCTTGACGGAGCAAATAATGTTATAGTGACGGATATAAAAAAATCCAAAGAGACATTGGATAAATGGACGGAGAAAATGCAGGAACGCTACAAAGCCTCCGTTGATAAATCAATAAAAGAGCTTTCTCAAAAAGCTGATAATAACAAATAATATAACAGGAGTGGTAAACATGGCAAAAATTCTTATTGCAGACGACGAGAGCAAGCTCCGCAGACTTGTCTGCGATTTTCTCAGACGTTCGGGACACACCCCGGTTGAAGCAAGCACCGGTCGTGAGGTTCTCGATATATTTAATTCGGATGAAAAAATCGACCTATACCTCCTTGACATAATGATTCCCGAGGTTGACGGTTGGGAGCTTTGCCGCCAGATACGCAAGACCTCCTCTGTTCCAATCATTCTCCTTACGGCAAGAAGTGCCGAATATGACCAGATCATGGGCTTCGACGCAGGTGCAGACGACTATGTTACAAAGCCGTTCAGTCTCGCCGTCCTCATGAAAAGAATTGATGTTCTTCTCAAGCGTTCGGCTTCCGGTAAGGTCAGAACAGATAAGGATATTATTTCTCTTGACGGTCTGCTTATCAACAACGATGCTCATCAGGTTACCATTGACGGACAGCCGATCGAGCTTACACTTAAGGAATACAACATCCTCGAGAAGCTTATTTCAAGCCGAGGAAGAGTTTACACAAGAGAGCAGCTCCTTGATGATATTTGGGGCTATGACTACGTCGGCGATACAAGAAACGTTGACTCCCACGTTGCTCGTTTGCGTGGAAAGCTCGGCGTATGGGGTTCAAATCACCTTAAGACAATCTACGGCATCGGTTACAAAATTGAGGTGAACTGATTTGAGTCCGCATAAAAATGCAGAGGGCAAAACGCTTATCCGCAATATGAAAGCACAGGTTTTCCTGCAATTTGTGCTGATATTCATGGTCATTCTCTGCGTTATTCTGCTGAGACTTCAACCTCGCTCTACACTAATATTATCACGGGTATGACGCTTTCAAATCTTCGAGATGCAGTTGACGAAATCAAATTCGTTGACGTTTCCCAAGGTGATATGGTTACCGGCAACGTTGAAAATATAGAACGCAAGCTTTCTGTTTTCGTTGAGGTTTACGGAAAGAATCCCGGTGACAAAAAAGGCGAATATTCCCAGGTCATTTATACAAAATCGGCTTATGACAGCTTTTATGACCGTAACGGTGAAAAAAACTACAGTCAAAAGCCAACCTCCTTTGTGGGATTTAAGGACGGCGATTTTGTTGTTGACAGAAGCTATGCCGACGGCAGCTTTGTCGGGAAATTGAAAAACCCCAATAATTCATATGAGTTCTATGTTCTCGCTGCTCCGGGACTTACCGGCGCATATCAAATAATTGCTGCCGTTCCGTATTCCACGATCGAGCAGCAAGCAAGAACAGTCAGCATAACCATGGGTCTGATTATTCTCCTTGTTTTCATAGCGGTAAGCATCGTTGTTTACTTTTATGTTACGCAGATCACAAGTCCGATTAAAAAAATCACCGAGATCACGCAGCGAATGGCTGTCGAGGATGATCCCAATCTGAGAATACCCTCCGGCGGAAAAAGTATAAACACTGAGGTCGACGCTTCCATTGAAAGCATTAATGCCATGTACTCATCATGGATGATAACCAAGGAAAAGCTTGCCGAAAGATCGGAATTCCTTCTTGAACAGCTACACGAAAAAGATCTTGAGAAGAAATACCGTGAGGAGTTTATTGCGGGAACATCTCATGAGCTTAAAACGCCGATAGCCATTATTCTCTTGATGACAAGGAAACAATCAGTGAATACTGTGACACGATAATTGACGAATGCACACGAATGAATGACCTTGTCGTTAACATGATGAGCCTTTCAAGTATTCAGCAAAATTCTGATTCGCTCAATTATGAGGATTTTTCGATTACAGATTTCATTGCCGACAACCTGGCTTCACATTCGATTGTGTTCAAAAAGCACGGCATCAAGGTTGAAAACCTTATCCATGAGCAAATAATCGGAAAAGCGGATTTAAAGAAGCTTCCGTTTGTAATAAACAACCTTATTTCAAACGCAATATCTTATATCGGCGGTGACCCGAAGATTATCCGTGTCCGCTATGAGGACGTCGGACTATCCTACAGAATTTTCGTTTTCAATTCCGGCGATAATATTCCCGAGGATGTTCTCGAAAAGCTTTGGTTCAGCTTCTACCGCCACGACGCGGCAAGAATGAGAAACGAAGGGCATTTCGGCCTCGGACTTTCGATTGTCAAAGGAATACAAGACGCTCATTCCGAGCAGTGCGGCGTCAACAATGCCGAGGGTGGCGTCGAATTCTGGTTTGATATCGGAAAAGGCTCGTTTGACAGCAATAATAAAGATGAATAAAAAGCAACAGACTGTATCGTGTTTTGATACAGTCTGTTTTGTCGTTTTATGGATTTACTCGCTTTCCCACTGCATGGCAATGTCGTTAACTTAATGTTTTTGTCAAAAAATCCCGGGTCGATGTGGGCATCGACACCTACGAACTGTACCTTTACCATAGCCACCGCTATAAAGTTGCTTTTCTCACTCATCGCCCCTGCTTGATGATAAAAAAACAAGCTGTATCGGATTTTGTCAATACAGCCTGCTATATTTTAGTCTATCTTTTGCAGATGATTATTTTGCAAAATGCTCGACAATTCTCTTTGCCGCTTCCTTTGTATCGTCGGGATCGCCGAAAGCGGAAAGTCTGAGGAATCCCTCGCCGCATGAACCGAAGCCGACGCCCGGTGTGCCAACGATTTGAAGCTCATTAAGAAGATAATCAAAGAACTCCCAGCTACCCATATCATTCGGACACTTCATCCAAACATATGGTGAATTCTTACCGCCGACGTACCAGAATCCGCACTTGTCAAGAGC